>DATCBR010000318.1:0-10407 GCA_036511765.1 Acidobacteriaceae bacterium
CCACGCAGCAGGCCCCCATCATCTTCTCGCCGGAGATCGCGCGCTCGCTTATCGGCAACCTCTTCGACGCCGCCAACGCCGACGCCGTCTACCGTCACGCCACCTTCCTCGCCGGCAAGCTCGGTGAGCAGGTGGCAGGCGAAAACATCACCGTCATCGACGACGGGACTTTAGTCTTCGAGCATGCGGCACCCGTCTTCGACCACACTGCTCCGGGTGGCCCATTCATGCGCGACCATCAGGACGCGCATGGGTGGGGTACGACTTCTGATAACACCGCCACCATCCGCGTCGGCGGCTTCGGCACTGCGCCCTTCGATGGCGAAGGCCTGCCCACGCGCCGCACTGTCCTTATCGAAAATGGCATCCTCAAGAACTACGTCGCCAACACCTACAGCGCGCGCAAGCTCGGCATCCGCTCCACCGGCAACGCCGCGCGCTCCCTGGCGTCCAACCCCGGTATCGGCGCCGGCAACTTCTTCCTCCAGCCCGGAACGCTCACGCCGGAAGAGATCATCGCCGACGTGCGCAGCGGCCTCTACGTGACAGAGACCATGGGATTCGGCGTCAACCTCGTCACCGGCGACTACTCCCAGGGCGCCGCCGGCCTCTGGATTGAGAACGGCGAACTCGCCTACCCGGTCGAAGAGATCACCATCGCCGGAAACCTCAAGGACATGTACCGCAACATCACCGCCATCGGCAACGACGCCACCTTCCGCGCCGCCACCTCCGCGCCTACGCTGCGCATCGACGGCATGACCATCGCCGGCAGCTAAGGCCGCGCTCCGCTGACGACCCGCCGTTGCTTCACCATCGCCCAGAGCCGCTGCACCGCATAGGCGGAGAGCAGCGTCGTGATCGGCTCCATCACAAGCCGGAACCGTGGCTCAGCATGGGTGAAGTAGTAGGGCAGCGGGAACACGATCAGCGGAAGGCAGAGCAGCACGGCCAGGGAGACACGGCCGTCGCGCGCCAGCAGCGCCAGTCCCCCGATGCCCAGAATGGTAGTCACAAGAATAAAGCCGCCAATCACAGTGCGGCCGCCCGTCCAGTAGAGGAGGAAACGTTCTCCGCTCAGCCTGGCAAACCTACCTGGATGCGTGGCGATGTATTCCTTCGCCAACGCCGACTTATATTGCATGTAAGCGACCTCGCCTTTGGCCACATAGCTGTCGTACTCCTCGCGATCGAAGACCGGATAGACCGCAGTACTGTCGAGCGCCGTCGCCTCCGGCCGGTTGCCCTTCCAGAACTCGAAGCCGAAGTTGCTGCGCAGCGGAATAAACGCGTGCATCACACGCTGGTTGCGCACCGGCCACCAGGCGAAGACCGCTAGCAGCACCAGCACGCTCAGCACAGGCCCGGCATACGAGGCTCGCCACGTCCGCGCGACAGTCCAGCAGAAGACCGCTGCCAGCATCAGCGCCAGCGACGGATTCACCAGCAGCGCGCAGCCGCCCACTAGGCCCATCAGCGCCCAGTTCGCCCGCGTCGGCCTGCGCGAGCACGACAACGCCAGCGCGATCGACGCGATCACGAACAGGATCGTCACGCTCACGTCCCAGAAAACCGCCGGTAGCCACAGGAACTGCGGCCCAATCGTCCAGAAGATCCCGCAGCCGTTCGCTGCCGCCGCGCCGAACTCCTCCTTGGCAACCTTCATGATCAGGAAGATGGTGGCCAGGGAAAAAAGCGTCTGCATCAGCATGACAACGGCGGCGGACGCCGGCGTGAACACACCGAAGATGGAGAAGATCACCGCAACCAACGCCGGGTAGCCAGGCGCAAGAAACGCCGTCGGACCCGTCAGTCCTCCAAAGGGAGAGCTGATGCCGCGGCCTTCCACGATTGATCTGGCGATGGTCCCAAGCTCCCCCACCGAGTTCAGCGGCCAGCCGCCGGGCTTCTGATGGAGCACCGCGACCATGATGGCGAGTCGAAGCACGAATGCCGCCGCCAGAGTGCCTGCCCAATAGATCCGTCTCGGCCCGGATTTGGACGACAACGGCGTCTTGCTCTCTTCCGTCCGATCGATCACCCAATCATAATCGCAGAACACCATCGTAGTTCGCGCATCAATCTACAATCTCCTCGTGGCCGCGGCTTTCACGTTCGAGCACTCGCTGGGGTTTGCGCCGGAGCGCGCCGGGGAGATCCTGCGCGGCATCCCTGCGCTGCCTGGCGTCTTCGCGCTGCGTGGATCACCACCCGGCGCAGGCGAACCGGAACCGCAGCCCTACCTCACCCGCGCGGCCAATCTGCAACGCCGCATGGCGCGCCTGCTTGCGCGAACAGATGCAGTGGATGCCGAAGGCCGGCCGCTGCTCTCTAAGCGCCTGAACCTATCGGCCCGCGTCGCGAGCATCGACTACACCGTCACCGGCAGCGAGTTCGAGTCGCTGCTCGTGCTCTACCGCGCCAGCTCCGCAATCTTCGGCGTGGAAGAAGCTCGCCGCCGGCTCCGTCTGCACACGCCGTACTTCCTGCGCTTCGCCGCCGAGAACGCTTTTCCGCGCCTCTACACCACCAACCGCCTCGCCAAACGATCCCTGGCCCACACCTACGGCCCCTTCCCCTCGCGTGCTGCCGCCGACCGCTACTGCGAGGCCGTCGAAGACCTCTTCCTCATCCGCCGCTGCCATGAGGAACTGCACCCCACGCCCGATCACCCTGGCTGCATCTACGGCGAGATGGGCAAGTGCCTCGCACCTTGCAATCGCGCGCAGGTCCCCGCCAATGCCCAGGCCTACGCCGCCGAAGCCGCCGCCGTCGAGGCCTTCCTGAACACTCACGGCGAATCGCAGCTCGCCAAACTCACCGCCGAGCGCGAGCAGGCGTCCGCCGACCTCAACTTTGAACGCGCCGCCGAAGTTCACACGCAGATCCAGAAAGCAAAAGCTGCCATCACGCTCGCCGACGATCTCGTCGCGCCCATCCCGCAACTGCGCGCCATCATCGTCCAGAAGGCCACGCAGCAGATCGTCCCGCCCACCGATTCCTTGTCATTCCGCAGCAACGACGAAGTCGTTGCGAAGGAATCTGCTTCTCCTGTTCCCTCTGAACCCATCGCGGGTATCCCACGTCTCGATTCTGAGATGTGGGAAAACGCACCGGCCGCCGCCCTCTTCCTACTCCAGGCCGGCTGCATCTTCGGCCCCGCACACGTCTCCACGCTCGGAGTACGAGCAGTGCGCGAGCAGACCGCCGTCGGCAGCTCGCTCTTCGCACAGCCGCTGATGCTCTCCGCTGTGCCACTTGAAGAGCCAGCCACCAAAGACGCCGTCATCCTGAGCGAGCGAGCGCTAGCGACCGAGTCGAAGGACCCCGAGAATGCTGACGGTGACTCAACCGCTCGAACCGTTCTAACCGGGGATACCGGCACAAGTGTGGTCCTCAACCCCGAGACCCGCGCCTCGTCGGCCATCGCATCACTCGAAACCCGGGCTACCGAACCGCGCGCAATCGACCTCGCCACACTGAGCGATCACCTCTCGCTCCTGCGCCGCTGGTACTACCGGCCGGAGAAGCAGCGCGCCGGTGAAATCTTTTTTCCTAAAGCTGAGGGCTCCTTTCTGAAAGCTGAAGGCTCCTCCCCACGCTCGACTGGCGCCTGGCCCGTCCGGCGCATCCTGCGCGCCGCCGCTCGTGCCGCCCTTGGCGAGCCCGCGTTGCTGCCTGAGGTCCGCCGCGACCTCGCGCAGAAGAATCCCGCCGATACACTTTCCGGCAAGCCTCCCACCTAGTACCTTGTACCTAGCACCTCGCCCATGCTCGACCTCTGCTTCTCCATCCTCGCGTCTGACTTTACGCACCTCGCCGACGAGGTCGCCGCGGCCACGCGCGGCGGCGGCACCATCGTCCATGTGGACATCATGGACGGACACTTCGTCCCCAACATCACCTTCGGCCCGCCCGTGGTGAAGGCCCTACGGCCCATCACCAGGCTGCCGCTCGACTGCCACCTGATGATCGAGGACCCAGACGCCTTCATCCCCGCCTTCGCCGAGGCCGGCGCGGACATGATCTCTGTGCAGCAGGAGACCTGCCCCCACCTGCACCGCACCCTCCAGCACATCATCGAACACGCAGTCCTTCCCGGCGTCGTCATCAATCCCGCCACGCCGGTCGACACCCTCATCGAAGTGCTGCCCATGGTGCATCACGTTCTGGTGATGAGCGTGAACCCCGGCTTCGGCGGGCAGAAGTTCCTGCCCCTCGCGCTCGAAAAGATCGCCTACCTGGCCGCGCTGCGCAAGGAGATGGGCCTCAACTTCCGCATCGAGGTCGACGGCGGCGTAGACAACTCGACAGTCGCTTCGGTCGTCGAGGCCGGTGCGGAGATGCTGGTCGCCGGCTCCGCCGTCTTCTCCGGCGGCAAGGCTGAAAAGAATGCGCGCGAACTGCTCCGCCGCGCCCGCGCCGCAGAGCCAAAGAACAGGAACGCCAAGCCCGCCCCCGGCAAGCTCCAGCCCGCCAAACCGGAGTCGCGCCGAAAGTAATTCCTCGAGGCTTATTCCACAGCTAACACCCTGTTTCGCGTGCCGTCCAAAAAGGCACCCCTCCTGCCCCTCGTTCCTGCCGCGCGGGGTATGGTATTTGCTCTAAAATGGGAGGCAGTCGTCGCCTGCCCGGCAGGGCGTGAAAGCTGGGCTGACCATCCTTTCCGGCACGCTGAGCACGCCCCAACTGGAGTTCCCTCGCATGAAGCATAGCCGTACCCCCAGCCTCTCCATCCTCAGCCCTTCTGTGGGCAGCACCCTTGTCTCATCCTCCCGCGCAGTTCTGGGTATCTCGCTGGGCCTGCCGCTTGCGATCGGTCTGGCAGCAGCCACGCTGATCGCGGCCCCGGGAGCCGCGCACGCCCAGGACTCTGCCGCGCCCGCCGCCACGACTCAGGCTGCCCCGCAGGCCGACGCCCCTAAGCCCGACATCACCTTCTCCAATGAGAAGCCGGCCAAAGGCAAGGCGCGCAAACAGGATGAGAAGGTAGTCCAGTCCAAAGACTCCAAAAAGGCGGACAAGAAGAACGCCAAGGTTGTATCGCTGGCCGGCAAGGACACCAAACTGCCCGACAAGGCGCTCTACGACAAGGCCCAGGACGCCATCAAGCATGGCCGCTACGACGTCGGCCGCATCGACCTGCAGACCCTGCTGAACACCTACCCCGAATCGCAGTACATGATGCAGTCCAAGCTCGCCATCGCGGACAGTTGGTACAAGGAGGGCGGCACCGCCGCGCTCACCCAGGCCGAGCAGGAGTACAAGGACTTCATCACCTTCTTCCCCAACGCGCCCGAGGCAGCCGAGGCGCAGATGCGCGTGGGCGACATCTACTTCCGCCAGATGGACAAGCCCGACCGCGACTACTCCAAGACGCAGCAGGCCGAGCAGGAATACCGCCTGATGCTGCAACAGTTCCCCGACTCTCCCCTCGTTCCGCAGGCCAAGCAGCGGCTGCGCGAGGTGCAGGAGGCCATGGCCTTCCGCGAAGCGGAGATTGCGGAGTTCTACGCCTCACATCAGAACTCCTCTGCGGCCATTGCCCGCTACCAGACCATCGTGGACAGCTACCCCCTCTACAGCCGTATGGACGAGGTACTGGTCGGCATGGGCGACCAGTATGCCGCAATGGCGAACAACCTTCGCGCGGCCCGTCTGCCCGAGGACGCGAAGTCGCGGCTGTTGAAGATCTATGACGGCGATGCGCAGGCCGCCTACGACAAAGTGGTGCTGGAGCACTCTGCCTCCGCCCATGTGGAGGACGCACGCGACCGGCTCGTAGGAATGAATCTGCCGGTGCCCACACCCACCGCGGAAGAGGTCGCCGCTTCTACGGCCCTCGAAAACAGCCGCGGCCAGTACACCCTCTCCAAGCGCGCTATCGGTCTCTTCGCGCATACCGCGGATACTGTGCCCGCCGCTACCATCGGCGAGCCGCTGCTGGAAGACCCCAGGGCCACCACCGCACCGGACATCATGCACAGGGCGCAGCAGGACTTCGCAGAAGCCATTAATCCCAACGCGGCCCGCCCCGCGGCTTCCGTCACGAACGCTGCACCGTCAGGCAACGATGCCGCGCCTGCAGCCCCTGCCAACGCCGGCCCGTTGACGCTGGAGAATGTTCCCACTGCCGAAGCTGCCCCGAGCACTTCTTCCGCGGTGGACTCAAGCGTCTCAGAAGCTCCGTCCTCGACTCCGTCCTCCAGCGGCACTGGCGTCGGCATTCAGATTGTCCAGCCCTCTGGCAATCGGCCCGCCCCTACGGGACCGGGCAATACGGCCTTCCCTGGCACGACGCCCACTGGCGGCGATGCTCCGGCCCAACCCGCTGCCCAGCAGGGCACACCCGCGGACAACGGCGGAATGGGCAAGGTAGGCCCCGCAACCACTCCGCAGCTCGCCCCGATACAGCATGCAGACCAGGCCCCCGAACCGATCAACGAGGTCAAGCAAGGATCGAAGCCGCAACCTACGCAGCCCGCAGCCACCGGCAAGAGCAAGAAGAACCCCAAGCCGATCTACGATTCCGACCAGGAATCCTCCTCCAAGCACAAGCCGAAGAAGGGCCTGAAGAAGATCAACCCGTTCTAGCTGCGGCGGTGCCGATAGAGCAATTGTCATTCCGCAGCGTTGGCCCGCAGCAAAGCGGCACGGCCAACGCATCAGCATCTGCTTCTCGATCACGACACGTGACAAGCAATCTTTTTCGCCGAACGCTGCCTGGCCTGCGGTACGATTGCTGACGAGCCATGCCTTCGAACGCGCCAACCCGCCGTGGCCCGCAACATCCCACCGGCGCGCTCGCATCCGCCATTCCAGACAAGCTCTACTTCCGCATCGGCGAGGTCGCTCGCCTGTGCGAGGTCCCCGCCTACGTGCTGCGCTTCTGGGAGAGTGAGTTCCCCCAGCTCCGTCCCAACAAGGGCGGCACCGGCCAGCGCCTCTACCGCCGCCGCGATGTGGAGATGGCGCTCCGCGTGAAGTCTCTCCTCAAGGAAGAGGGTTACACCATCCCCGGCGCGCGCGCCGTCATGAAGAGCGAGTTCCGCGGCAAGGATAGCGCCCGCGGCAAGGATAACGATTCGCCGCAGCTTTCGCTCATCGACAGCGGCCCCAGTGCTGCCAAACCCGCGTCCGAGGCCAAGCAGCTGCGCGCACTGCGCCGCGAGATGGAATCCATCGCCGCCCTGCTCGGCCGCCCCATCGACGCGCTGCCCGGCGTGCATAAATCCCGCGCCGCGCAGAAACCTGCGCCTCTGCCCATCCGCGCCCAGCGCAAACTGACACCGTCATAGCAGGTCGTATAGCTGTGAGCTTATAGCTGCTCCGCTTATAGCTCGGGAACCAAACGCCGGGTGCACGATGGGATGCCCCATTCATGCGCAGGTTCCATCGCGCATCAGTGGGAACACAACGCTATTGCGTCCCCGTAGAATCTTCTCATCGCAATGACTCTCTCCTCACCCGACGCGCCTTCCGCCTCTGCGCCTATCGCGTCCATCCCATCTCCCGCCGCCAATAAGTCCCACACCCGCACCCACACCGCCGGCTCCGCCGCCATTTTGCTCATGATCAGCGCCGTGGCCTCCGGCCTGCTCGGCCTGTTGCGCACAAAAGTCGTCATCTCGCTCTGGGGCGCTGGCATGGAGCAGGACGCCTACCAGGCTGCCTTCGGCCTGCCGGACCTCATCTCGTACTTCCTCATCGGCGGCGCCGCCTCCATCTCCGTCATCACCATCCTCAATCGCTATCGCGAGACAAGCGATGCCGAAGGCGAGGACCGCGCGCTCTCGGTCATCTTTTCAACGATGTTCGTCGTTCTGGCTGCGGGCGTGGTGCTGGGCGAGATCATTGCTCCCGGCTACGTTTGGCTCTTCAACGAAGGCTTCCGCACAGACCCCGGACGCTTCCATCTCTGCGTCTCGCTTACCCGCTGGATGCTGCCCGCGCAACTCTTTTTTTTCGCCGGCAGCGTCATGAGCTCGCGCCTGCAGGTGCGCAAGATCTTCATCTACCAGGCCTTCACCCCGGTCATCTACAACACGGGCATCATCCTCGGCGCAATTTTTCTTCACCGCCAGCTCGGCGTCCATTCGCTTGCCATCGGCGTCCTCGCCGGCTCGCTCGTCGGCGCGGCCCTGCTTAACTCCTACGCCGCGCTACGCAGCGGGCTGCGCTACCGTCTCACCGTCGGCTTCGCCGATCCCATCTTCCGCGAGTGGCTGCGTCTCTCGCTGCCGCTGATGGTCGGCGTCACGCTCGTCATGGCCGACCGGTACATCCTTGGCTACTTCGCCTCCGTGCATGAGGGCGGAATCACCTTCATCACCGTCGCCAAATTCCTCTTCAATGCGCCCTTCAGCGTCATCGGTCCCGCGGCCGGCGCGGCCTCGCTGCCGTTTTTTGCCTCCATGTTCCAGCAGCGCCGCATGGCGGAGTTCTCCACCTCGGTCTCCCGCGCCGTCTCGCGCCTCTTCTCCGTCGGCATGATCGTCTCCGCCTGGATGGTCGCGCTCGCGCCCTGGATGATGGACCTCTTCCGCGGCGGCAGGTTTCACGGCTCAGACGCTGCCGCTACCACACGCCTCTTCATGGTCCTCGCCGTCACGCTCGCCATCTGGGCCGTGCAGGGCATCTACGCGCGCGCCTTCTACGCCGCCAGCGATACCATGACGCCTGCCATCACCGGCACCGTCATCACGGTGGCGTCTGTGCCCATCTATTACGCGCTCTTCCATCGCTTCGATCTCACCGGCCTCGCCATCGCATCCGATCTCGGCATCCTCATCCAGACCGCCTCGCTCGCCATCCTTCTCCATCGCAAACGGCTCGTCTCCTTCGCCGACCTCGAATTCGGCGAACTTGCCCGCGCGCTGGCCGCCGCGCTGGTCTCCTTCGCGGTCGTAACATTTGTCACGCGCTTCCTCCCGCCGGTCTCCACGCATCTGCGCGATCTCGAAACCATCGCCGCCGCCTCTGCCGTCTGGGCCGCGGTCGCCGCGCTCACCCTGCTCGCCACCGGATCAGAGCTGCCGAAGCAAATCCTCCGCCGCAGGTAGTCTTCTGTACCCAGTTGGGCAACAATACACTCACGGTGGAGAATGCGGCCAAAGACCGTGGCTGCAAGATCGCGATGATCCCCATGGACCACTCCGGCCGGCGAAGGGACTTCGCAGTTCGGAGATGCCTAGTTGAAGATCGCCCCAACAGTCACGTTGGAGTTGAGGGGCTCCGCGGCAGTCGGGGGTGAGAGAGTAACGGTGCAATAGTTCGGTCCTGTCGCAGTCCAATGCGGTGGGCTGGTCAGCGCCACACCGGAAGAGTTGCTGGGCGTGCAATTGTAAGACCATCCTCCGAACTGCACGCCCTGTTGCGCCGGTGCGGTCAACATGATGGTCGTGCCTTGTGTAAGAGTGACGGAATATGTCGCTGAACAAACTGAACCGCCAGAATTGCCGGCCACCGTCCATCCTGGACCGCAATGCAAAACGTTCAAGGTCCCGGTCTCTGACGGCGCGGTAACAAGCCAGTTTGACGTGTTCAGCCCTTCGTTGTACACCGTGATCGTTGAGAGAAGAGCATTTGCCTGCGAACCCTGATAGCATTGCCCCGGCTTAGGGGGACTGTCGGGCGCCGGGCAAGTGAACTGCGCCGTTGCCGTCTGGATCGACCCGTCGTTTCCGGTCGCCTCGGCAATAATCGTCGTCGTACCCACTCCATAAGCTGTCACGATGCCCGCCGTCGCGCTAGAAGTGCCGCCAGTATTCGTGTTTACGGGGAAGACGCTGGGCGTCGCCGAAGTCCATGTTAGGGTGGGTGAATTCGTAAGATCACGCACATACGGAACGCTGGAAAACGTACCGATAGCCAAAAATTGCGCGCTGTCCTGTAGGTTGCCCACGGTAATCGCACTTGGAATGATGGTGAGTGACAGCAGAGGTTCTGCTGGCGGCGTATTGGAAACAGCGATGGTCGCGTTGGCGGTCACAACGCTGTTGTCGGGATTCGTTAGTTCCGCTGTGACTGTAGTAATGCCAGCCGCCTTGCCCGTTGCAAGGCCTGCGCCACTTACGACCGCAATCGAGGGACTGCTGGAACTCCATGCGATCGCTGGTGAACTCGTTACATCGCTTAGAAGTCCCGTGCTGCCGTTGGTAGCAATGGCAACAAACTGCCCAGTCTGTCCAGAAGCCGAGAGCGCCTGGCTGCCCGGCGTAATCGACAGCGCGGTGTATTTCTGTGTCGTCCCGCCGCTCACAGTAAAAGCCGCAGTGCCCGTCACCACCGTTCCGGAATTGCTGTAGATCGCCGTTATCGTCGCCGAGCCCTGTCCCACGGCGGTTGCCAGACCGGTGCTCACGCCGATCGTCGCAATCCCAGTGCTGCTGGAGGTCCACGCGACCT
>DATCBR010000319.1:0-4780 GCA_036511765.1 Acidobacteriaceae bacterium
TTTCGGGGCCGCTGTGCATGGTGGTGCCGCGCGCGTCCTGGGCCAGAGGATATTTGACGCCGTCCAGTGTGAAGCCATGGAGAACCACGTTGGCGTAGCGGCCGATGTCGGCGTTGGTCCAGTGATTGGGCGCTTCGAATCCACTGAGGTCGCCAAAGCTCATGGCGACGTTGCCGATTTTGCCGGTGCGGTCGGGCACGCGGATGGCGGCGATGGTGCCCCCATAGTCGAGTACGGTGACGCTGGCGCCCTTGTCATTGAAGAGGGTGAAGGCGTTAACCGGACGACCGTCTTTTGTCGTGCCGTAGGGCGCGACCTTTACGCCGGATGCGACGGCTTGGTTGGCAACGGTGCTAAGGATGAGAGCACAAACAAACGAGACGGACCAAAGGCGCAAAGGTTTTCTCCTGGATGGAACGGATGATGCGTAACGACTCACGATCATAGACCCACAGGGGACCCCTTGGCTGGCGGTCTCTTGAGACTGCCGGGGACTGGATCACCGGCTCAACGGAAACTGCAGCGGCACCCCCGTGGTGAGTTACAGGTCGAGGCCGAGACGGTTACTTCGGGTCGAAATGGAAGGTGGAGAGGAGGGCGGTCAGCCGGGTTCGGACCTCATCCAAATGCCTTCGACTCCGTTTCCTGCTTCGCAGGAAACTCCGCTCAGGATGACGGCATAGACTTAATTCTCTCAGACTCTCATGCGGGGGTTGACCAGCGTGTACGCAACATCGGTCAGCAGATTGACGGCAACATACGTCAGGCCCACCGCCAGGATGCAGCCCTGCACCAGCGCATAGTCGCGATTGGAGATCGCGGAGAGCGTCAGGCGGCCGATGCCCGGCCAGGAGAATACCGTCTCCGTAACGATCGCGCCCGACAACAGACTGCCGAATTGCAGGCCGATGATGGTGATCACCGGGATCAACGCATTGGCCAGCGCATGGCGGTAGACGACGGTGCGCTCCGGCAGTCCTTTCGCTCGCGCAGTGCGAATGTAGTCCTGCGACAGCTCTTCGAGCATGGCGGTCCGCACCATGCGCGTGAGCACACCCGCAAGCCCGCTGCCGAGAGTAATGGCCGGCAGGACGAGATACAGCCAGAACCCGCGGCCAAAGATGGGGCCGGCGCCGGCGCCGGAGACGGGGGTCCAGCCCAGCCAGATAGAGAAGATCAGGATTAGAACTGGCCCCAGCGCGAAGTTAGGGAAGGACAGACCGCCAAGCGAGACGACGCCCAGCACGCGGTCAGGCCAGCGGCCGCGGTGCAGCGCGGACCACACGCCCGCTGGCACGGAGACGCCAACGCCGATCAACAACGCAGCCACGGTGAGAGCGAGTGTATACGGATAGCGCTCGAGGACCAGATGCGTCACCGAGTCATGCAGACGGAGAGACTGCCCAAAGTCGCCATGGAGGACACCGCGCCAGTACTCCAAGTATTGCGTATGCAGCGGCAGATCCATGCGGAGCGAGTGGCGCAGACCCGAGATGTCCGCGGCAGTGGCGCCATCGCCCAGCATCTGCGCGATCGGGTCGCCCGGCACCAGGTGGATCAGCAGGAACACGACCGTGATCACGACCCAGAGGACCGGGAGGGTAAGGAGAACGCGTCGCATGGATTTGGGCACTCTCACGATATCCACTTCAGCAGCCGGATGACCCCCATGGAGGCAGCCTTGCGATGGGCTGAGACATCCGTCCGCGCTGCAATCTCCGCGCGGTGGTCGGAGTAATACTTGTAAGCCTTCAGCAGCATCTGCTCGTTCGTCAGCGTCGGCCTCCATCCCAAACGCTGCTTGATGCGCGTCGTGTCGAAGAGAAAGCTCTCTGCGATCATCTTGTAGTGGTACGGCCCCAACGGCGAGACACGCAGCTTGTGCGCGAGCATCATGGCGGCGATCGTCGGCCTGCGCGGCAGGGCGCGCACTTTGCTCTTGCTCCCCGCCGCGCGAATGACGTTCTCATACATCTCGCGCATGGAGGTCACGTTGTCAGACCCGATGTGGAAGAGGTCAGATTTGCCGTAGGAGGCCGCCTGAATGCACGCAGTGGCGAGATCGTCCGCATAGATGAACTGATACCGGTTCGCGCCTCCGCCCACCACCCAGACCGTCTTGTTGTCATCGATAAACTCATACAAAATCGCCAGCAGCCCCAGCCTCCCCGCATCCATAATCGTTGGGCAACGCAGGATGACGACGTCAAGATCGGCGGTGAACTGTTGGAGCACTTGCTCGCCCGCGAGTTTGGATTTGCCGTAAACCTCAATCGGCGCAGGCAGGTCGCGGTCCTCGTTGACCGGATGGCCCAGGTTCGCCGCCCACAGGCAGTTGGACGAGAGAAAAACGAAAGGCCGAACGCCCGCCTTGCGTGCGGTCTCGGCAAGCAGCCGCGTCGCGTCGACATTTGAGGTCCAAAGAAGATCGTGGTCCAGCTTCATGCCGTGGGCGAGTTGCGCCGCCGCGTGGTACACCGCGTCAAATCGATGTTCCGCAAAAACCCGCTCCACCAGCGCCGCATCGCGCAGATCGCCCTGAATGCTGGTAAGTCCGGGCAGCGTGTCTTCATCCGGCTCCAGGTCGAGATTGACTACGGTGTGGCCCTCGCTGAGCAGCCTCAGCTTCAGCACCCCTCCGAAGAAACCCGAGCCGCCAGTCACCAGAACATGTGCCATCGAACGTTCCAATCTTGAATATTTCAACCATATCCCAGCGCTGTGCTTCGCTCCATTGCACTCAGGTGCGCACGGTGAAGGATGGCGCTAAAGTTCGAGCTTTAACTGCAAGCCTGAATCGGAGGCAGCGGATTCAGACGCGATAATTTCCACCCGAATGCGGGCGATGCGGCGGCCCGCCATCTGCTCCACGATAAAGCGGCGACCGCCATGACTCACGCTCTCGCCGACAACCGGCAGATGGCCCAGCTGAGTCAGCAGGAAGCCGGCGAGTGTCTCCACACCCGCCTCACGCGGGAAGACCCAGCCGAGTTGCGTGCCAAGATCGCGAAGTGTTGTGCTGCCGTCCAGCTCAAAGATGCCCTCGGCGTCCGGGCCTGCCGCCCGCGCCGCAATGTCGAACTCGTCTTCCAATTCGCCGACGACCTGCTCGAGAACATCTTCGGCGGTCACAATGCCGACGGTGGACCCGAACTCATCGACCACGACGGCAATCTGGCGGCGGCGCTGCTGGAACTCCTGCAGAAGTTCGACCGCGAGCTTGGTCTCCGGCACCACGAATACATCCCGCATCACCTGGCGCAGGGTGAGCGCGGTGTTGGCGGAGCTGACCTGACCGCCCAGCGCCAGAGTGACGGCACGAAAGTGCATCAGGCGAGAGATGTCCTTGGAATAGACGACGCCGATGATCCGGTCCGGGTCCGCAAGCGGTGCGGCCATCCCTTCCGCTGCGACGCTTTCAGGACTCGCCAGGGGCCTGTCCTCATACACCGGCACCCGCGAGTGTTGCTCCTCGACGATGCGTGCGCTGGCATGCTCAACGGTCATACCGGCGGCCAAGGAAAAGATGCGGCGCCGCGGCGTCATGATCTCGCGCACCGTCACATGATTCAGCTCGATGGCGCGATGGATAATCTCTTCCTGGAAGGCGGGCAGCAGGCCCATGCGGCGTGTTGCCGTCGCGATCATCTTGATCTCCTCGGGCGAATGGACCGAGCCTTCCCCCGATGCCGGCGCGCGGAAGATGCGAAGCACAAACACCGCGGAGGCGTTCATCACGCGTACGGCGGGGCGTGTCATGCGGATGAAGACGTCCATCGGGCCGGCAACCGCCAGCGCGATGCGTTCGGTGCGCGCGAGCGCGAGGGACTTGGGGACCAGTTCGCCCAGCAGGACCTCAAAATAAATAATCGCCGCGAAAGAGACGACGATCGCAGCGCCATGCGCGTAAACCACGGCGTGGGCAGGCAGGTGCGCGAACCAGCGCGCGGCAAGATCGAGCAACATGCCGGCGACGGCGGGCTCACCCAGCCAGCCCAGCGCCAGCGACGCCAGTGTGACGCCGAACTGCACGGCGGGCAGGAACTCATCGATATTGTGCTTCAGGGCGAGTGCGGTGCGCGCTCCGGGGCGGTTCAGCGCCAGCAACTGCTGCATACGGGTCTCGCGCACGCTGACGATGGCGAACTCCGCAGCCACGAAGAAGCTGTTGGCCAGGATGAAGAAGGCCACCATCAGCACGCGGAGGATCACCAGTTCCAGCATTCAGAGTGTGAGTCTAGAGCATTTTGGGAGGCCGCGCGAATAACTCGGGTCATAATTGCGGGTCGAAGATGCAGTGTGTAGGGTTAATCCGCGCACTCAAAGGAGAACAGCGTGTTTCATATGCAGAGATCCGCGAAGCGAACGATGGTGGCGATTGCCGTTCAAGGGCTCGTCGCTGTCGCTTTAACGGCATTTTCGCAGACACCGGCTGAGCCGAATCCGACTCCGACGCTGAAGGTCAATACCCGGCTCACGTTGGTGGATGTAACGGTGACGGACACGAAAGGCCATCCCGTCCACGGCCTCACGCAGGCCGACTTCACAATCAAGGAAGATGGCAAACCACAGCCGATTAAAAACTTTGAGGCGTTCAGCGGGGAAACGCCGGTCGAGGCTGCGTTGCAGCCGAACGTCTATAGCAATCGGCAGACCCCGCACGACCAGGCAGTCAATATCCTGCTGCTGGATCAGGTAACCATGGGCCTCACTGAGGATCTTCGGTTTCGCCCTGCCGCGCTGAAGGCCGCTAAGGAAGCATCTGTGAATTTCGTCAAGA
>DATCBR010000320.1:0-4471 GCA_036511765.1 Acidobacteriaceae bacterium
GATGATGCGGGGGTCCATGTGCTGGACGTCCGGAGTCAGTGCTGCGCGCAGGCCTTCGCTCATATAGACGATGGGGTTGATGAGCACGCCGTACTGCAGCTTCGGCATCGGCTGGAGCTGAGCCCAGGGGTAATACACGCAGCCAAGAAAAGTGATGGGCATGACGACGGTGCCGAAGATGAGGGATATCTGCTGCGGCTTGACGGTGGTGCCGATGGTGAGGCCGAGCGCGCCGGCGGTGAGCGAGGCGAGCACCAGCATCAGCAGAAGAAACGGCCAATTGTAAACATGCGCGTAGACGGGCGTGGCCGGCACGAAGTAGGCGAGCGGAAAGACGATGGACGCGGCAACAATGCTCTGGAGGGCGGAGAAGCAGATTTTCTCGAGCGCGACGGCGGCGACGGGCAGAGGGCACATGACGCGGTCGTCGATCTCGCGGGTGATGCCGAACTCCTGCGCGAGGGGCAGGGCGATGGCGGCGATGCCGGAGAACATGATGGCGACGGCCATCAGGCCGGGGAGCAACACGGTGGAGAAGTTCATCTGGCCGGCCATGGCGGCGGTGGGATTCATCGCCGCGCCGCCGGACATGTTCGGCATGATGTAGGTGAAGACGAAGAGGAAGAGCAGGGGGTTCATGCAGACGCGGATGAGGAAAGGTATTTTCTCGCGGCGCAGGACGTGGAGGTCTCGCAGAAAGAGGCCCCAGAAGGCGCGTGGATAGAGGGCGCGGCGGTCGAGGTCGGGATAGCGCCGGGGCTGCTCCGATGCCGCGGTTGGAGCGGCAGGCGGCGCGAGGGGAAGTTCGGTTTCGAGGGCTGGTATGGTCTGCATGACGGGTTACTCGCGGAGGTCGCGGCCGGTGAGTTGGATGAAGACGGTTTCCAGGCTGCTCTCGGTAATGGTGAGGTCGCGCAGGCCGTAGGGGTTGCCGGCGCGAACGATCTCCGGCAACAGGCCGTCTGTGTTGTCGGCGAGGACGCGGACGCCCAGCGGGGTTGTTTCGGCGCTGCGGACGCCGGGCATCTGCTTCAGCTGTGCGCGCAGAGCGGCGGTGGAATCATGCTGCGCGAGATCGAGGGCGTAGACCTTCTGCGCGCCGACCGCGCTTTTGAGTGCGGCAGGTGTGTCTTCGACGAGGATCTTGCCGTGGTCGATGATGGCGACGCGGTCGCAGAGTTCGTCGGCCTCTTCCATATAGTGTGTGGTTAGAACGACGGTGATGCCTTCTTCGCGCAGGTGGCGGACTGCCTCCCACATGGCGATGCGGCTTTGCGGGTCGAGGCCGGCGGAGGGCTCGTCCAGGAAGAGCACGCGCGGGTGGTGCGCGATGGCGCGGGCGATCAGGACGCGCTGCGCGAGACCTCCGGAGAGCTGCGTGGGGTAGGCGTCGGAGCGCTCGGTGAGGTGGAACTGATCCAGCAACTGTAGGGTGCGGCGACGGGCTTCGCTTGAAGAGAAGCCGAAGTAGAGGCAGTGGAAGTAGAGATTTTCAAAGATGGTACAGGCGCGGTCGAGGGTGTTGTACTGCGGCACGATGCCCATACCGCGGCGGGCGAGGGCAGGTGTCTTCACTACATCGACGCCAGCGATGACTACGCTGCCTGCGGTTGGGAGGACGCGTGTGGTGCAGATACTGATGGTGGTCGTCTTGCCGGCGCCGTTGGGACCGAGCAGCCCGTAGATCTCACCTTCTTCGACAGTCAAACGAATACCGTCGACGGCGGTGATGCGCTGCTTGCCTTCATAGACCTTGCGAAGGCCTTCCACCTGTACGATCGCAGCCACGGATGCCGATCCACTGCTGAAGTCTGATGCTTTGCCCCACGATTATAGGCATTAGACAGGTCAAGCACCATAACGAAAGTGGGAGGCCAGTTGAGAATAGAAAACAGGACAGTTAGGGGATGTAACGGCCCGCTGCCGCAACGTCAGCATTTGGGCGCATCCGGGCTTATAGAAACCTGAGCAGTGGTGCAGGGATTTTGCGACGAAGCGCATGCAGGATGCTCCTCGGGCTTTGATTGCGGAAATGCCGTGGGCGTAAGATCGAAATAGAAACGGGGCTGACGATGGCGCGTGGATGGGAGAGCAAATCCGTGGACGAACAGATGGCAGAGCAGGAGCAGAAGACGGCGAGGCAGGATTCGGCAGCACAGCAGACAGCCGGTGCCGAGCGCACCCGCCAACGGCAGGCGCTGGAACTGCAGCGTGAGCGCATTCTCTCCGAGCGGACTTCAAGTACGCATCGGCGCGAGGCGCTGAGCCATGCGCTGGCTGGGATCGAGGAGAAGCTGGCGGAGCTGGGCTGGACGATCCATCTGTGAGGAGCGTGCCGCTTTCCTGGCGGCGATGTTCGATGAGCGCGCTGGGATGGAAGGATGTGGGATGCAGAAAGAGGCCGCTTTCGCGGCCTCTCGTTGCTTGCCCCAGGGATGCAGTTTTATTGTGCCGGCATGTTGGCCGGTGCGGCAGTGACGCCGATTGCGTCTCCCGAGACGACGAGATTGACGCGCCGGTTCTGTGCCCGCCCGGAGGCGGTGGCATTGTCGGCAACGGGATTGGATTTGCCGAAGCCTTGAGCCGTGATGCTGCCTGTTTGCACGCCCTGCGAAACGAGGAAGTCGCGTACCGCCCCGGCGCGGTCCTGGGAGAGCTTCATATTGAAGTCATCGGAGCCGACGGAATCTGTATAGCCCTCCACCTGCACGCGCAGGCCGGGATACGCTTCGAGGATTCCAGCCACTTTGGCGAGCGAGACCTGAGTGGTGGGTTTGAGGCTGTATTTTCCAGTGTCGAAGAGAACGTCCGACATATTGACGATCAGGCCGCGCGCGGTTTCGCTGGTGGCGAGGACACTGTTGAGCTGGTCGCGGAGCTTCTCTCGCACTGAGTTCGCGTCCTGAGCGGATTTATTGGCTTCCGCTGCTTTGGCGCGTGCCTCGGCGGCTTCGGCCTCAGCCTGCGCGCGAGCGGCGTCAGCCTGGGCCTTGGCGGCGCGGGCTTGTTCAGCCTCCAACTGCGCCTGCTGGGAGTGCATCTGGGCCTCCTGCGCCTGGACCTGCGCCTGCTGGGCCTGGACCTGCGAGGCAGCGGCCTGCTGCTGTGCGGCGTTCTTGGCTGCGAGGTCCGCCGCTCGCTTCTCCGCATCCTGCTTGCGCAGCGAGGTGATGCGGGCATCTTCCGCGCGTTCGACAGCTTCGCGGGCCTGGGTGATCTCCATCTTTTCGTCGCGATGCTTATTGCCATCGAGATCGGAGGCGTTGGTGAGGTCGAGTTTGGCCTTCTGCATGATCTCCGGCGCGTACTGGTCCGCGCGGGCATTCATGGCAATCCGGACCGCATTCTCGGCTTCGAAGAGTTCGAGCGGGGTGTGCCCGTTGCGGGTAATGGGGTGTTCGACGGTGTGGGAGCCCGCGGTCTCCGCGTAAGTGCCTCGCGGCAGCAGGTAGAAGTTGGCGCTGACATGCTCCAGGACTCCCTCGGTCTTGTCTGGACGGATGACATTTTCGAGGACGACAACATCGCTGGGCTCACTGACCGAGAAGTACGGCTCCGCGGTGACGATCAGGCCGAAAGACTGGAAGGCGGTTGTGACATGGATGTCATTCTTCTTGCCCGCGGGAAGGACTTCGCCCAGGTTTTGCGCGCGGCCATCGGGCGAGATGGCCCAGAGGACGTAGGTGAGGTATTCGGGGCCGAAGCCGTTAGCCGGAGTCAGGCCTTCGAAGCGAGCGTCGATCGAGATGCCTCCACGCTCACTGTTGACCTTGGCTTCGCCATGGGCGGCGGCCAGCAAGGGTGTCCCGCTGAAGCCGATGGTGGTCGAGCCGCTGCGATGGAGGTAGTTGACGCAGTCGAGTTTGCGCTCCACCACCCGGACACGGTAGATGTATATGCCGTTTTGCTCGGTAATCTGGCTTGGCCCGGTGACAGGGGACTGCGTGGTCGGGTTCGGCTCCTGGGCGGCGAGAACGCCGGCCGTGAGAAAAAGCGCTGCAAGCAGACTGGCGCAGGGGGCAGAGCTA
The DNA here is from genome assembly GCA_036511765.1 of Acidobacteriaceae bacterium. Taxonomy (GTDB): domain Bacteria; phylum Acidobacteriota; class Terriglobia; order Terriglobales; family Acidobacteriaceae; genus Edaphobacter. The sequence goes on from DATCBR010000320.1 coordinate 4,029, forward strand.
ACCGATCGCAGGTTGATTCCATGGGCGCGCCTTTTGGGCGAGGGCAAAACATGCGTTCTATCTTCTGATTGAACTTTTGATTGCATTTTTTCTATCTCCTACCAGGAGCTGAAAGCGGCACTGGGGTCTGATTCGACTCCATGTGAGATGCAGGGGAGTGTGCTGAGGGGGGTTAGCCGGCACAATGTTCTTTTGAGCCGGGACGGTGAAAGGTTGCCTCAGATTCGACGGGATACCGGCGTAGACTAGGTGCGATGTTGACCGATGCGACAAAGCCGGTTGCATTGATGGTGTGTATGGCGGCGCTTTGCGGCGTCTTCTATACGGCGTTTCTGGCACCTGTGAACCAGCCGGAACGCGGGATATGGGACACGCTGACGCTGCTTTCGCTGGCGGCGGGGATCTGCGTGGCGAGCGGGATGCTGTTTCGTGACGATCCGGGA
>DATCBR010000321.1:0-2886 GCA_036511765.1 Acidobacteriaceae bacterium
GAGCCGTTCTGGAAGCTCAAGAGCGTCGCCGATGCCATCCTCGACGGCGACACCGAGTTTCGCTGCAAGGAGTGTCACGGCGCTCTGAAGCTGCACAAACGCCACACCCCCGGCGCGGTTTCGCACGTCGAGCACAAGCTCAAGAGCGACTCCGAGCACTGCCCAGTGGGCGCGCGCTTCCATGCTGCGACCGATGGCAGGGAGACGCGTCTTTCCGGCGCTCCCGTAGCCTAGCGTTCGCAGGAGATCTCCGTTGAACATAACGACCACCCACGCCACTGATCTCAAGCAGCTCGCCGCAGAGGCTGTCTCGCGAGCGCTTGATCTCGGCGCAACCGATGCCGAAGCCGTCGCCGTTGAGAGCGAAGACTTTGGCGTTAATGTGCGCCTCGGCCAGGTCGAGCAGCTCACCGAGTCCGGCTCCCGGGCCCTGGGCCTGCGCGTCTTTTTCGCCGATGCGGCAGGCCAGCGCACGGCCAGTACCTCCACCAGCGACCTCTCGCTCGACGGTGTCACGCGCATCATCGAATCCGCTGTTGAACTCGCGAAGGTCACCGGCGCCGATCCGTTTGTCGGGCTGCCCGATCGAGCAGCCTTCGGCTCAAACGACGTCGACCGACTCGCGCTCTACTTCAACGATGTTGACGCAATCCCTCCCGCGGAACGCATCGAAATCGCGAGGCGCTGCGAAGCCGCAGCCATGGCCTTCGATACGCGCATTCAAAATTCTTCCGGAGCAGACTTCGATGCCAGCAGCCTGCATCGTGTCATGGTCAACTCGCGCGGCTTCACCGGTGAGTATCGCAGCAGCTACTGCGGCTTCTCCGTCACCCCCATCGCGCAGGACGCCGCAGGCTCGATGCAGCGCGACTACTGGTACTCCTCCGCACGCACCGCAAAGCTGCTCCTCTCACCCGAAGAGGTTGGCCGCAAGGCAGCGGAGCGCGCACTTCGGCGTCTTGGCGCTCGGCCCGTGATGACCCAGCGCTGCCCTGTCGTCTTTGCGGCTGAGATAGCCCGCGGCCTGATGGGCAACCTCCTCGCCGCAGCCGATGGCGACTCCATCTATAGAAATTCGAGCATGTTCTCCGGCAAGCTGGGAGAGCAGGTTGCCGGCGAAAACATCACCATGATCGACGACGGCACGATGGTCTTCGATCACACGCTTCCCGACGGCGAAACCCTCCGGGTCGGCGGCTTTGGCACGTCGCCCTTCGACGGGGACGGACTGGCGACTCGCCGGACGGTGGTGATCGAGCGCGGCATCCTCAAAGAGCTGATGCTCAACACCTATACCGCGCGCAAGCTCTCCATGCAGTCGACGGGGAAGGCCTCGCGCGGCCTGGCGGGCGCGCCCGGCATTGGCGGCGGCAACTACTTTCTCGAGCCCGGCGTCCTTACGCCCGAGCAAATTATCGGCGGCGTTCCTTCTGGCCTGTACGTCCTTCAGACGATGGGCCATGGCGTGAACCTCGTCACCGGCGACTACTCCGTTGGGGCCAGCGGCCTGTGGATCGAGAACGGCGAGCTGGCCTACCCGGTCGAACAAATCACCATCGCCGGAAATCTCAAAGACATCTTCCGCAACGTCGTGGCGATCGGCAACGACCTCGAATTCCGGGGCGCCGGCGCTGTCCCCACCGTCCGCATCGAAGGCATGACGATCGCCGGCAGCTAACCTCGCACGAACAGCAGTCTAAAATCCATCCTGTGGCCGCGCCCTTTTCTTTCGACCATCGCATCGAGTTCCTTCCGGAGAACTCCGACGAACTTCTGCGCGCGGTCCCCGCTGCACCCGGCGTCTTCAGTTTGCGCGGAGAAACAGGCGAGCCCTACCTGACCCGCACCGCCGATCTGCGCCGCCGCCTTCGCCGCCTGCTTGCCCCGCCTGAAGCCGTCGACGAGCAGGGCCGCCCCGTCCTCTCTAAGCGCCTCAACCTCCGCGAGCGTGTTCGCTTCATCGAGTGGACGCGCACTGGCTCCGACTTCGAATCGACGCTGCTGCTCTACGGCGCCTCTCGTGCCGCCTTCGGCGCCGACGAAGCTCGCCGCCGTCTGCGCCTGCACCCGCCCTACATGCTGCGGGTCACGATGTCGCACCGGCATCCGCGGGTCTACTCGACGAACCGTCTCAGCAAGAAATCGCTCCACGAGTTCTTCGGCCCGTTCCCCTCGCGCGCCGCCGCCGACCGCTACGGCGATGCCGTGCTCGACCTCTTCCTTCTGCGCCGCTGCTACGAGGATCTCGAGCCTTATCCCGAGCACCCCGGCTGCGTCTACGGCGAGATGAAGAAGTGCATGCAACCGTGCAAAGAAGGCAATCCGCAGGCCTGCACGCCCGGGCAGTACTCGCACGAAGCAGAGCGCGTTTTCGCCTTCTTCATGACCCGTGGGCAGTCGTTGCTGGACGAGGTCGCGGTGCAGCGCGGGGCCGCCAGCGAGGCGATGGACTTTGAAGCCGCAGCCGCACTCCACAAGCAGTGGGAGAAGGTGCACGCTGCGTCTCTCCTGGCCGACGAACTCGTTCGCCCTGTCGCGGATCTTCGCGCGCTCATCCTGCAAGAAGCTGCGCCGAGCGAAGAGGACGCAAGCACGGAAGACGCCGGTGTCTTTCTGCTCGAGCACGGCCAGATCGTCGGCCCCGAGCGCCTGTCCACGCTCGGCGTCCGCGCCGTCCGCGAGCAGACCGCCGTCGGCAGCAGCCTCTTCGCGCAACCCCTGATGCTCGCCGCCGTTCCGCTGGAGCCAGCCCCGCTTGACGCGTCCGCGCCCGATGTGCCGCCCGACGCACCCACGCTCACCCCCGAAGACCGCGCCCACGCCGCCATCGATTCTCTCACCGCCCGCGCCGAATCCCCTGCCGACATCGCCGAATTCTGCGACAAT
>DATCBR010000322.1:0-5814 GCA_036511765.1 Acidobacteriaceae bacterium
CACCGCGCGGGCGACGGTCTTTGCCGCCTGCCTTGCCCCGAATCCCAGCGCCCGACCAAACCGCACCGCGTCCATGCGGCAAGTTTAGACGATCGGGCGCAGAGGCCGGGGGCCAGAGCAGCTCTTCTTACGCAAACGGCCCAGGCTGCATCCAACGCTGTCAGGATTTCTTATTTGAAGGCTTGGAGGCGGATGATGAAGCGGGCGATCTTTGCAGTGGGTGGATTCTGTGCGGCGGCGGCTGGTTTTCTGGTGTGGCAATCGTGTCGCACTCCGGACGTAGAGGAGTTGGCGCACACTCTGGAGGAGGCCTGGGCCGATCACCATACAACTGTCTGAAGGTGAATGTCACGGGACGCGCCGTCAGCCAGGGCGACCTGCAATCCAGCGCGCCGCCATGCCATAGGAGAGCGCAGCATTGCGGCAGTTCCCCGTGCGGCGTATGCTAACCGAACAGCAGCGCCCCGCAATGCCGTTCCCGCCGTGAATCTGGGTGGCCGGGAATACCCGATGCGGATCAGCGGACAGCAGCATCTGATCTTACAGGGCAGCTCGGAGGTGGCATTGAACCAGAGGGTGAAGCAATTGATCCAGAAACTGGGTGAGGCAATTCACGAGTCTGTCTCGGAGTCCGAACATATTGCCGGAGTTGTGAAGAACATCCGCGACCAGGGCTTCGATGTGATGTTGATGCTGGAGGCGACGATCGGCCTGAACCAGGTGGAGCGCGAAGACTCCGCGGAGAATGGCAGCGAAACCATCAGCGGCGCCTTTACTCCAAACGACCTGAATTTTCTGAAGTCACTGCGCATCGCATTGCCGGAGGAAGAGCCGGCGCAGCTGAACCTCGCGCCGCCAGCCGATCCGCAGACCGGGCCTGCATCCGACTAGTGAGACGATAATCGGTCTGTATCACTCCGCCCGGCCCACGAGCCGGGCGTATTCGTCTGCGCAGCGGGGGGGGGGTAGGTCCCTACAATAAATCGGCGCATGGTAGACTCTCGGTTCCCGATGCGGTTGCGGGGCGGGGGGGCGTCTTCCACTGGCACGGGCGCATCGCACTATCGTATGCTGGGCGCGCTTTTGGAATGGAAGCGGATTCGAGGTAGAGAACGATGAGAGACACATTGGGCGTGCTGCTGGCGGGCGGTGCCGGAGAGCGGCTCTTCCCGCTGACCCGCGACCGCGCCAAGCCGGCCGTGCCGTTTGCGGGGCAGTACCGCATCATCGACATCACGCTGTCCAACTGCATCAACTCCGATCTGCGCCACGTGTACATCCTGACGCAATACAAGGCGCTGTCGCTGAACCGCCATATCCGCGAGGGCTGGGGACCGGTGGTGGCCAATGAGCTGGGCGAGTTCATCGAGATTCTGCCGCCGATGCAGCGCGTCTCCAAGAGCTGGTACCAGGGCACGGCGGACGCTGTGTATCAGAACATCTATTCCATTGGGTCGGAGGAGCCGAAGCACGTCCTGATCCTGTCCGGAGACCACATCTACAAGATGAACTATGGCCGCATGCTGGCGCAGCACCGCGACTCCGGCGCCGAGGTGACACTGGCGACGCTGCCCATCACCCCGGACGAAGTCTCGCGCTTTGGCGTGGTGGAGGTGGCGCGCAACGGGGAGGTCACGGGCTTTGTCGAGAAGCCAAAATCGACGGAGATCCGTTCGCCGTTCAATCCGGAGATGGTGGATGCGTCGATGGGCATCTATCTGTTCAACACGGACATCCTGCTGCCGGAGCTGATGCGCGACGCGGAAGACCCGGACTCCACCCACGACTTCGGCCACGACATCCTGCCCAGGCTGCTGGGGCGCTACAAAATTAACGCGTTCAACTTCGTGGACGAGAACAAGCAGCGTGCGCTGTACTGGCGCGACGTGGGCACGCTGGAGGCCTACTACGAGGCCAACATGGATGTGGCGGGCATTACGCCGATCTTCAATCTGTATGACAAGACGTGGCCGATGCGCACGCGGCCGTATCAATACCCGCCAGCGAAGTTCGTGTTCGGCGAGCCGGGACGAACGGGCATGGCGATCAACTCGGTTGTATGCGCCGGGTCAATCATCTCCGGCTCGGTGGTGCGGAACTCGGTGCTGTCGCAGGATGTGCGTGTGAACTCGTATGCGGACGTCGATTCGTCGATCATCTTTGCGCACGTGAACGTCGGGCGGCATTGCCGCATCCGGCACGCGATTATCGACCGCGATGTGCATATCCCGGACGGCACCGTCATCGGCTACGACATGAATGAAGACAAGAAGCACTATTTTGTCTCGGAGAGCGGTCTGACGGTGGTGACGCGGGACTATTCCGTGTATGAGAATCCGGTGAGTCCGGACTTCCTGCAGCAGGGCAACCAGACATAATCTGCGGGATGAGGCTAATAGCCGCGCGTGTGCAGCCAGAAGACAACCGCGCTGGCGGCCAGGCAGTAGATTCCGAAGAGATACCAGCGGCCATTCTCCAGCCAGTTGGAGAGCCACTTGAGGCCGACGAGGCCGGCGAGGAACGCGCAGACCATTCCGAGCAGGCTCATCATGGCGGTGGCGTGGAGGTCGATGGGCATGCCAGTGGCTGCTGCGTCTCTCTTCGCGTGCAGCAGGCGCAGCGCCTCGCGCCCGATGGCCAGCGGCGTGATGGCAACGGCCATGGCGAAGCTGAAGCGCTCGGCGCGTTCGCGGGCGGCGCCGGTGAGCATCCCGATGGAGATGGTGACGCCGGAGCGCGAGAAGCCGCGGAAGGGAAGCGCCAGTCCCTGCATCAGGCCCATCCATCCGGCCTGACCCATGGTGACGTTGCCGGAGGGGCGGCGGGTGATGCTGCCGGTGAGACCTGATGGCGCGCGTTCCGTAGCGTCCTCACTGCGGGCGCGCCGCAGGCCGGCGATGAGGATAAGGATGCCAGCCGCGGCCAGTGCGGGGGCGATGAGATCGAGCCGGCCGAAGAGGTCTTCGATCTGCGCCTTGGGCGCGCCGCGAAAGAGGGTGTGTTCGATGAGCTTGATCAGCGCCTCGCCGACGATGCCGGTGATGGCCGTCGTCCAGAGGAGGCGGATGAGAAAGCGTTTGAACGCGTCGCCGGAGGAGAAGTAGGTGCGCACCCACTGGCGCCAGAAGTAGACGATGACGGCGAACATGGTGCCGGTATGCAGCATGACGAGCAGAAGCGTCATGGCGGGGGTGGAAGGGTCCAGCCCCATGAGCTTTTCCGCGACCACCACGTGCGCCGAGCTGGAGACGGGCAGAAGTTCGGCAAGCCCCTGCACGATGGCAAGGAGCACAACCTGAAACAATGTCATGCGGTTATTTTATCCGCGCGAACCGGCGTTCCGGATTGCAACAAGATGATCGCGAACCATTCGATTAACGGCGCCTCCGACCCCGGTGGTCTCTCACAAATTTTTCGAGTCGCGATATGCATCGTTGTCGTCTAAACAAGACGCATGGCTACGGCAGCCCTCCCCATGGATGAACTTGCAGCCCAGCAGGCCGCGGAAGACCGCGCCTGGAAGCCGCGTACCAACCAGTGGGCCATTGCGCTGACGGTGACGCTGGCGACGTTTATGGAGGTGCTCGACACATCGATCGCCAACGTTGCGCTGCCGCATATCGCCGGATCGCTGAGTGCGAGCGAGGACGAGGCGACCTGGGTGCTGACCAGCTACCTGGTCTCGAATGCGATCATTCTGCCGGCGTCGGCGTATCTGATCGGCTTTGTCGGGCGCAAACGTTTTTATATGATCTGCGTGGTGCTGTTCGGCATCAGCTCCATGCTGTGCGGAATGGCGCCAACGCTGCCTGCTCTGGTCTTCTTCCGCATCCTGCAGGGCGCGGGCGGCGGAGGGCTGGCGCCGAGCGAGCAGGCGATCCTTGCGGACACGTTTCCGCCAAAGAAGCGCGGTCAGGCCTTCGCGCTGTACGGATTTGCCGTGGTGTGTGCGCCGGCCATCGGCCCGACACTGGGCGGGTGGATTACCGACAACTTCAACTGGCGCTGGATCTTCTTCATCAACGTACCGATCGCTTTGCTGAGCCTGTATCTGACGAACCGGCTGGTGGAAGACCCGCCGCACATCCGGCGAGCGGTGCAGAAGTCCCATCGCGAGGGACTGAAGTTCGACTACTTCGGTTTCGGATTGCTGGCCACGGGATTCGGCTCGCTGGAGTTCCTGCTGGATAAAGGGCAGGAGGATGACTGGTTCTACTCGCACATCATCGTCTTCTTCACGGCGCTGTGCATCGCTTCGCTGATAACGCTGATTGTGTGGGAGCTGTACCAACTGCGCATCCAGAAGCGGCCGATCCTGAACCTGACCCTGTTCGAGCGCAGGACGTTCTCGATTCCATTTGTGCTGATGTTCGTGCTGGGCTTCTGCCTGTACGGAACGACGGTGCTGATCCCGCAGTATGTGCAGACGCTGATGGGCTACACGGCGGAGCTGGCCGGATTGGTGATCTCGCCGGGCGCGTTCTTTATTCTCCTAATGATGCCGGTGGTGGGCATCCTGGTGGGCAAGGTCGATGCGCGTTACCTGATCTGCTATGGCTTTGGGATGCTCTCGCTCTCCATGTTCGCGATGCACACGATTTCACTGAATTCGAGCTTCAGTTACATCATGTGGGTGCGGGTGTTCCAGGCCTCGGGGCTGGCGTTCCTGTTCATCCCTATCAACACGGTCAGCTATGTAGGCGTGGCGCGCGAGCAGTCGAACGACGTCTCCGGCATTATGAACCTGGCGCGCAATATCGGCGGGTCCACGGGAACGGCGCTGATCGCGACCATGCTGGCGCGACGGTCGCAGCACCACCAGGCGATGATGACGCAGTACCTCTCGCCGGGCAATGAGGCCTTTCGCAACCAGGTGAACCGGCTGAAAGGGATGTTTCACGGGGGAGGCAATGCAGCAGCGGGCGGCTTTGGCGGGAAGGTGTCGGGCAATGCGCATGTGGCGCAGGCGTTCATCTACAACCAACTGCGCAGGCAGTCGGCGATGCTGGCCTACCTGGACATCATCGCCGTCTTTGCGATCTTCTGCGTGTGCATGATTCCGCTGGTGTTTATGCTGGGCAAGCAGAAGCCCGGCCATGGCGAAGCTGCGGGACATTGATTCCGGGTTCGAGGGACAAGGGTCTAGGTTCGAGGGCTTCGCGAGCGGATCCGTGTCGTACGAGATTCCGCTTGCATGCAGCGATTGAATTTCCACGCCCGGCTTTCGTATTCTGAGATTGATCCTCAATAGGGCGAAAGCGATTGCAGCGAAGGGAGTAACAGCGATGGCGGAGACGAAGGAGAAAGCAGCGAAGAAGGCGACGGCGAAGCCGCGGGCTGCGGCAGGCACGAAGAAGACGGTGGCGAAGGAGGCTGATGGAGCGGCAGGGAGAGCAAAGTTGGTGGTGTATGTTCCGACGCACGAAGAGATTGCGTTTCTTGCCCTGCAGTACTGGGAGCAGCGCGGCCATGCGCATGGGGAGCATGAGCAGGACTGGCTGCGCGCGGAGCAGCAGTTGAGGAAGATGGCGTCGTAAGCAGCGCCGCACAGCAGTTCGGGGCTTTGATACATGCCTGGCCGGAGAGATTCGGCCGGGCATTTTTTGTCTCTTCAAGGAATCTGGATCATGCCCGTCTGCTACGCTGGCGCGAGCGGGGTGAGCGCAGGATGCGGATGCTGGGCAGGACGGTGGTCTGGCTGCTGGGAGCGTTGGCGGCGTTGTATGCAGGCGATTGGGCGGTGTGGCGTGCGCGCGTCGCGGCGGGCGGAGGGATGGGTACGGTAGAGGTCAGCGTGCTGGTCGAATCGCCACT
>DATCBR010000323.1:0-4079 GCA_036511765.1 Acidobacteriaceae bacterium
GTTGTCGATGTAGAGCTGCTTGCCTGCGGTCGGGTTTCCCGCGGCGGTGATCGCTGGGGGCGGCAGTTGATCTCCAGGGGCAGGCGCTTGCTCGGGCGCTGAGTTGGTATTGTCCCCCTGCTTTGCGGAGTCGGGCCGTGCGGCTGGGGTGGTCGCAGCGGCTGCGCCGGGTTGCGCGGGCGTTGCAACAGACGCGGACGGCAGTGGAGGCTTGGTTTTGCTCGTCCAGTCGGCGTCCGCGAAGGAGTGTGGCAGGCCCTGCTGCTCTGCGACCTGAGTCAGGCTTGCGATGCGGGCGCCGCTCGCGGCATCACTTGTCGTGGCGGACTGACTCAGTTGCAGGGCGCGGATGTATGCCACGACGGCCCAGCGGTCTGCGGGAGCAAGCTCGGCATGATAGTCGGGCATGGCCCCGAAGCCGTGTGTGATGACGTTGAAGAAATGGCCGAGCGGCGCCTGGCGCAACCGCTCCGACTGGAAGTCGGCGGCCTGATAGTAGCCGCGCTCCACGATGCGGCCCGCACCATTGCCTACGCGCGAGTGACACGGCGAGCAATAGATGTTGAAGCGCTCCTGGCCGCGCTCCAGCAGCGAGAGGGTTGCAGGAAAGGGGAGCGCATCGCCTTCCTTGCCGCCGGTCATTCCGGTCAGGAAGTAGTCGTCGGTGTTGTTCTGGCCGCGCGCGACGGTGCCGGCCAGTTGCGAACGCGCTGAACGGCCATCCGTGAAGAACGTTGTGCTGCGCAGAGGAACGAACTTTGGCTGGTCCTGCATGTCCTGGCGACAACCGGCGAGTCCAAGAGACAGCGCGAGCACGGCGGCAACGACAATGGAACGGAACACCAACTCCCCCTGACTTCTTCTATGCAGGTCCGCAGCCTGCGGTGTACATTCGCCACCGCTCTCGCAAAACCAGCTGCAAGCCTGGCGCGGCGCATTTGAACTTGAATGGTGTCCCCAACGGGATTCGAACCCGTATTACCGCCGTGAAAGGGCGGTGTCCTAACCATTGAACGATGGGGACCCTGTGCTGCCGGTGACGCAAATTCGATTTTACTAGACGAGCCGTTCTCCGGGTGTGACGAGAATGAGGAGAGACATTCGGGGATGCCCATTCGCACAACGGCCGCAAAATCCACACAGGTGGCTTGCGTAGTATGAGGGCTTCAGGAGACTCGCACTGATGGCATGGATAACGGAGCGCGGGAGTGATGCCGAGGTGTCAGATCGCAATGAGCCCGGGCGCGTTGAAGTGGGCCGGATTGAGGTGGGCCGGATTGAAGTGATTGTGGGTCCGATGTTCTCCGGCAAGAGCGAAGAGTTGATCCGGCGGCTGAAGCGAGCTCGGATTGCGCGGCAGCGTGTGGCCTGCTTCAAGCCCGACATCGACCTGCGCTACCACCGCACCGCCATCGCGTCGCACAGCTCTCAGACGCACGAGGCCGAGACGGTTGCCAATGTTGCCGACCTGCGCCGCGCACTCTACCGGCAGATGCCGGAGATCGAGGTCGTCGGCATCGACGAGGCGCAGTTCCTGGAGGATGCGATCGTGCAACTGACCGGCGAGCTGGTACACCTGGGCAAACGTGTGTTGATCGCAGGGCTGGACACGACATTTACCGGCGAGCCATTTGGCCCTATTCCGGCGCTGATGGCGATTGCAGACGAGGTGACCAAGCTGAGCGCGGTCTGCATGGTGTGCGGCGCGCCCGCTGTACACACGCAGCGGCTGGGCGCCAGCCGCGAACTGGTGGTAGTGGGCGCGGCTGGAGTCTATGAGGCGCGCTGCCGCAACTGCTTCCGGCCGTATCTCGACATGCCGGAGGCGGAACAGATGGTGCTGCCGCGCGTCAGTGAAGAGGCACCCGTAACTTAGGCGCTTCTAAGTTGATAGAGGTTTGTGGAGGGAGCAAACCTTGAGTCTTTTGGGCGCCGCTGTCCAATAATATATCGTGATACGATATATTTCATGGGGCGTTCAGCTGACAATTCTTCCGCGCATCCCGGCCTGCTGCAGGCGCTGGCGGAGTTCCGCTATGCGCTGCGCAGCTTTCAGCGCTTCAGCGAGCAGGCCGCGCAGGACCGCGGCCTGCAGCCGCGCCAGCACCAGCTGATGCTGCAGATCGCGGGGCTTCCAGCAGGCCGCAGCGCCACGATCGGATTTCTTGCGGAGCGGCTCGGCTTGCGGCAGAACAGTGTCGTCGAGCTGACGGACCGCTCCGTGGCTGAGGGGCTGGTGCGCCGGGCGGAAGACGCCGCGGACCGTCGCCGCGTTGTGCTTTCGCTCACCGCGAAGGGCTCACGCCTGCTCGATGCGCTTTCGGCAAGCCATGCGCGCGAACTGGACGAGTACGGCCCTCGGCTCATCCGCGCGCTGGAACAAATCGGAAGAGCGCGCAATACCGGCAAAGACGGCGCGCAAAAAGCAAACACTCGTTCGTTGCGCGCATCGTCAACCAAGCGAATTACACCCACCAAGGCGCAATCATCGCCGCGGAGGAAGGGTTGAAGGCGAATTCATCGGCGCTGCGGGATTTCACCGTTGACCGCCGCGTCTGGCTGCTCTCGGCTGTGGCGATTGCCATCGGCTGTTGCGGCGCGGTGCTTGCCGTCGTACTGCTGAAAGCCATCGCGCTCTGCACGAATATCTTTTATTTCCACCGCCTGAGCCTTGACTCAGTCGGCCCGGCGGCGAGCACGATGCCCCGCTGGATGATGCTGCTTGCGCCCATCGTAGGCGGCCTCATCGTCGGCGTGATGGCGCGTTATGGTTCGGACAAGATCCGTGGCCACGGAATTCCGGAGGCCATCGAATCCATCCTGCTGAACGGTGCGCGTGTGGACCCGAAGGTAGCGCTGCTGAAGCCCATTTCGGCAGCCATCTCCATCGGCTCCGGTGGGCCGTTCGGCGCGGAAGGTCCCATCATCATGACGAGCGGGGCATTCGGCTCGCTGGTCGCGCAATGGATGCACCTGACGGATGCGGAACGGACCACGCTGCTGGTGGCAGGCGCCGCCGCCGGCATGTCCGCAACCTTCTCCGCGCCGCTGGCAGCGATTCTGCTTGCGGTGGAGTTGCTGCTCTTTGAATGGCGGCCGCGCAGCCTGATTCCCGTCGCGTTCGCGAGCATCACTGCGGAGGTCGTGCGCGTCTTCTGGCTGGGCACGCAGCCGTTGTTCCCCATGCCGGCGATGGCGATGCAGCTGAGCGCGCATGTTGCGGTGCTGGCACTGCTGCTGGGCATAGCCGTCGGGGTTGTCGGCGCGGGCCTCAGCCGGCTGATGTACGGCATCGAAGACATGTTCGAGCATCTGCCCGTGCACTGGATGTGGTGGCCGGCGATCGGCGGCATCGGCATCGGCGTCGGTGGTCTCTTCTTCCCGCACGGCCTGGGCGTGGGGTATGACAACATCGCTGTGCTGCTTGCGGGCAAGGCCACGCTCAGCCTGCTGCTGGGCCTCATCTTCGCCAAGTCGCTGATGTGGGCCTTCTCGCTTGGTTCGGGAACTTCTGGCGGAGTCTTAGCTCCGCTGCTGATGATCGGCGGCGCGCTGGGCGAGACGGCGGCGCACTACGCCCACGCCACTCCGGAGCAGCAGGCACTATGGGCCGCGGTCGGAATGGGCGCGATGCTGTCCGGCTCGCTCGGAGTGCCGCTGACCGCTGCCGTCTTCTGCCTGGAGATCACGCGGTCGCTTCCCTCTGCCCTGCCGGTGTTGCTGGGATGCATGGCGGCGTACACCGTTACGTCGTTGATTATGCCGCGGTCGATTCTCACGGAGAAGATCGCGCGGCGCGGCACACACCTCACCCGCGAGTACGGGACGGACCCGCTCGAAACAGTCAGCCTGCTCGAGGTGATGCAGGAGGTCGGAGACGAGTGTGTCTGTGAAGAGGATGGAGTGACTGCGACCTTCGCAACTGCCCTGCCCGAGGTCTTCGCCTACGCCGACGAGACCTCGCGCTCCGCCGTCGAGAAGATGGCCATGCTCGCGCTCAATGAGCTTGCCGTCGTCGACCGAGCCACCGACCGGGTGTGCGGTATGGTCAGCCTGCAGGACCTGCTGCTGGGCCGCAG
>DATCBR010000324.1:0-17280 GCA_036511765.1 Acidobacteriaceae bacterium
CGCTGCCAGGGCCGCGCCGCCGCCCATCAGCAGCGCACGCCGGCTTGCTATCACTTCATCGAGAATTCGTGTTTCCTGGGATGCCATGTCTTTTGTCCTTTTCTCGTTAGCTCTGCGTAACGGTGATGTTGCCGTTCAGGCCGTTGGGGAAAAATGCGCCCTTCGCGACACCGGAAGCGGAAGTGGTGGCGCCCGACGTGTTCGAGAGGCTGCCGTAAACGATGTGCAGCACCTGGTCCGTCGTCCGCGCATACGCAATTGCGTTGGCGCTGGTGGCCGCGACGATGGAGCTCGCCGTAGGGATGGTACTGGTGAACGGGGGAGTGCCGGTGGGGACGGTGAGTGCGGTCTCAAAACCGCCGCCCAGCGTTGCGCGCAGTGCGGACACCTTGTTCGCATAGCCCAGGTACGGATACGACGAGCTGGCAATGGCCTGCGCGGTCAAATAAGTTCGCACATAAGCTGCGTGGTAAGCCTCTACAGCCATGATGCCCGCGGCAGCAGCCAGATAACCCGACGTGATTCCCCCGGTCGAGATCAGCGGCGCGGCCCCGGCATAAGCGGTTACGCCAACATCTTCAAAGATGAAGGCGCCCACTACAAAGGCATCGAAGCTGCCAAACGGGTTGAACGCGGATGCAATGCCAGCGGCGGATGCCAGGGCGTTAAAGGAGTTGGTCAGGTCGATCGCCGGCCGTGCCACAGCCGCTGACCCCAGCGCCGAGCGCAGGAAGCGCACATGCTCCTGCTCGTCGTAGGCGATCTCGTTCAGGATGTTCTGCTGGGTAGTGGTCAGCCCTGTGACCTTTGTGCCGCCCGTCACCGCGCCTGCGCTCGATCCAGTGTCCGCGGAGGCCAGACCGGAACCTGTTGCTGCGCGCAGATAAAACTCCGCCTCCAGATATTCCAGGTTCAACGCGAAGTTCAGGATGTCTGCGTCGGTGTAGGTTGTAGTGGTAGGGGTTGTTGTCATGGATGAGCTGTTGGATCCGCATCCGGCCAATGCCGCCGCCGCTCCCACCGCTCCCACTCCGGTCAGGAAATTCCGACGATTGACTCGCCGCTCGGCACGCCGTTCGTTCAGGCGGCCACTGTCGACACTCTCAAAAACTTCTTCTGCATGATTCACGTTGTTGCTCCTTCGCGGCCCCTGTTGATTGCGGCGTGCCTTTCTGGAACGCGCTGCGGTTCCCATTGGATTGCGAAAGCGCGAAAGAAAGCCAAGCGCACGCGCGAAGGTTTTGCTCCCACTGCAAACATCGTTGACTGCGCACTTTGCATCCTCGAGGTCGATTGCTTTCGATCGTGCCCTGCGATTCGAAAGAGCCAATCGCGCAAAACGGCTTCCGAATTTGCTGGTGCTTGCCTTCCCGGCGCGGTAAAATCAGATACAGCAGCAAGGCCTCGAGCGACCCGCTCGGGGCCTTCGCATTTTGGGGTCTTTATTTTCTTATGCTTAGCCAATAACTGGCAGGGAATCATGTACTTACAGCGAAGCCGCCGCATCTTTCTGAAATCAGGCGGTTTGATGAGGGGGAGGGGGGGAGGGGGGATACTTCCATCGCAGGAATTAGCCCTTGGCTGGCAAATAAAAGGCGAATAAAGTAGAGACAATCACCAGATGGACAGCAGGCACCAATCCGACCGCTTCGGCTTTCTGTATATCGACCTGAACAGCTTCTTCGCTTCGGTCGAGCAGCAGTTGCACCCGCAGTATCGCAACCGGCCTCTGGCCGTTGTGCCGACGAAGGCGGACACGACGTGTTGCATCGCGGCAAGCTATGAGGCAAAGGCGCTGGGCATCAAAACCGGAACGCAGGTTGGCGAGGCCAGGCGCATCTGCCCGGAGATCGTGCTGATCGAAGGCGACCACGCGGTCTATGCCGAGTACTCGCACAAGATCGCAGCGGCCGTGGAACGCTGCTGTCCGGTAGCGCACACGCCGTCGATCGACGAGATGGTGTGCCAACTGATGGGCCGCGAGCAGGAGCCACCCCGCGCGCGGCAGATCGCGCTGGCCATCAAGCAGGCGATCAAGGACGACGTTGGCGAGACGATGCGCTGCTCCATCGGCATGGCGCCCAACCGTTATCTGGCCAAGATCGCGAGCGACATGCAGAAGCCGGACGGACTGATCGGACTGCTGCCCTCGCAGTTGCCGCGGGCCATCGCGCATCTGGAGCTGCGCGATCTGCCTGGAGTAGGCGCGCGCACCGAGACTCGACTGAACGCCAAGGGCATTACGACGATGGAACAGTTGCTGGCGCTCGACCGCAATGGAATGCACGCGCTGTGGAACTCCGTCTGGGGCGACCGCCTCTACCACTGGCTGCGCGGCGCGGCGACCGGAGACGACGGCGCGACGGTTGCTTCGGATATTCAGAAATCGCTGGGCCACTCGCACGTAATGGCGCCGGAGCATCGCACGCCGGAGGGCTCATGGGCAGTGGCGCATAAGCTGCTGCACAAAGCAGCGATGCGGCTCAGGTTGGAGCACTTCCATGCCGCCTCGATGAGCGTGACCATTCGGTACGCGCTTACGCGCGAACAAGCCGCGGGTGCGAAGAAGTCGAAGAAGCACTTCAGCGGGCTGCGTCACTCGGGCTGGGGCATGGAGGCGCGCTTCGCGCCGTGCCAGGACACGCTGACCCTGCTGAACATTCTGCGCAGCCTCTGGGCGAAACGGCCCGAGGGACCGGAGTTTCAGCGCCCATTCTTCGTCGGGGTAACGATGCATAACCTCGTTCCCGACGACGAGATGCAGGCATCGCTCTTCGCCGATCCCGGCAATCGCGCGGAGCTGGCCGCGACCATGGACAAGCTGAACCTGAAGTACGGGCACTCGACGCTGCACTTTGCAGGCATGCTGCCTGCGCGCGAGTCCGCGCCGACGCGCATTGCATTTACGCAGATTCCAGTGCAGTACGGCGTGGACTATATGTAACTTGTGAGTCCGGCAAATTGCGCAGGATGAATGGGGACACCCGATTTTGCTACTGCGTCAGCATGATCGGCGTCTGCCAGAAGGCGCTCTTGTGACCCGTTGGGTCGAGAACGGTCACCTGACAATCGTATTTGCCGGCCGCGAGCTGGTTCAAGTCGATGGCGAAGTTCAGTGCCGCGACGTTGAGGCGCGAGTCCGAATTTCCGGATACCTCTTCCGGCTGCGTCTCAAAGACCTTCTTGCCGCCCTGGTAGAGCGTCACGAAGCCGATGAGCGGTTGCGAACCTCTCGCAGCCGTTGTTGAGGAAGGAGAAGAGCCTCCTGCATTTGTCCCGGATGCGGCGGAAGCCGCAGCGGGCGATGGCTGGTATGCCTGCAGGTAGACATAGAGGTTCCGCGACTTGTTGAAGACCCGCGTGACGCTGGGGATCAGCTTCATGCCGTTCTGGATCAGAGGATCGGCTGCGTTGTTCTTTGCCTGCTCCTTGCCTTTGGTGGCGTTGTAGATCGCGTCGTTCATACTCGAACGCTCACCGGACAGCACGACCGAGCTGATGGCGACGCGAGCGGTCTCCTTATTCAGATTGGGGATGATGAAGGATGTCTGAAACGTCCCGATGTGTCCCGTCTGGTCATCTCGCGCCAGCACCTTGATGGTGTACTTGCCGGGCAGCAGCGTATAGCCGGAAGAGTACTCTATCGGGACCTTGGCCAGTTGCTCCGCGGTTTTGTCGCTCAGTTTGGCAGGAACATGCTCGCGAATGTTAGTGACGGTTGTCCCGCCGTAGTCATCCTTGATCTCGCCGACGAAGTCGATCAGAGCCTCCGACGCACCACGCTTCTTGGCGAGCACAAGTTCGCTGCCGGGAATCTTCATCATCACAGGGACATAGTATTCCGCGCGGTTGAGCTGGAAGTAGTTGATCTCGAGCCCAATGGTCAGGTCGGTGACTGGGTCCTGCTGCATCAGCGCGTCCTCCAGCTGACGCTCCTTGTCCGCTCCGTTGAACTGGCCATACTGCTTGCCGGCGTAGTAGCCCTGGCGGAAGTCGAGCTTGGCCTCGGTGTTGTTGTTGAGCGTGACCTTGATCTTGCGGAACTTGCCATCGAGCGTATGGTTGCTGGTGTAGTAGCCGAGGATGTAGTAGTCGGAGACGGAGCGCTGCGCCTGCACGATGCCCTGCGCCAGATCGTTGTTGTCCAGGAAGGCCTTGCCGCCGGTGTCCGTGGCCAGCGAATACAGCGTGTCCTGCGAGCGCTGCAGGCTGGAGACGACTGCGCCTGCCGACGCGCCGGTGTACATCGCTTGTCCGCCGGGCGAGCCGCGTGTCGCGTCGCCCATGGGGGGTGTTGCGACCAGGCCGCGCGCATCGAGGGCCCATAAGACTACGCCGGCCTTGATCGCGGCGTCTTCCGTGGCCTTCAACTGCGCCTGATTGTCGAGGCCATTCAGGTTCAGACCGCTGGCGAAGTAGAGCAGCGTCTTCTTCTCATTGAGGTGGGCCAGCATTTGCGCGGCAGTCTGCAGCGCGGAGAGCTGACGGTCCGTGGTGAAGATGTTGAACTCGCCCGAGTCCTGCCCGAAGGCCGCGCCGGTATCCGCCGCAGAGCTGTCGTTGGTGACGTCGGTGTCGCCCTGGCCCTCGCCGACCACCAGTGTCTCCAGAATGGAGAGTAACTTGTTGCGGTCGTCGGTAAAGTCCTGCAGCACGTCTACAGAGCTGCCCGCGTAGCGCATGATGGAGACCAGGTCCGACGCGGTCATGTTCTGGCGGACGAACTTCTCCGCTGCGGCGAGCGCGCGCATCTGGTCGGTGGGCGGCATGGTAGTCATGTCGAAGTAGAGGGCCATCAGCCGCTTGTCTTTGTAGCGAACTTCTCCGGGCGTCTCGGCGGTGATCTGCGTGTGGGCCAGCCGGTTGTAGACCTTGATGTCCTCGCTGCCGGCGGGCTGCGGCGGCAAGGGAGTCGCGTCCTCCGGCAGGTGCTGATACTCGGCGTAGCTGAGCTTTTGTGCGACACCGTCTTCCGTGAGCACAAAGTCGTCCTTGGTCAGGCCGAGGATGATTTTGCCGCTCTTGTCCTTTGCGGTTACGGTCTCAATGACAAGCTGCGAGGCGACGGAGATGGTCGCTACCGGGTTCTGGTCCGGCGTTTTGTTCTGCCCAGTCATCTGCGCGTATGCAGCGAACGGGCCGGCAAGCAGCGCGGCGCCTGCCAGCAGTGCAATCTTCGATGGTGCGAGGTTCAGGGGTCGCATAGCTCTAGTACCTCATCCGAAGTGTGATGGAGACGCTGCGCATCCCATTGGCCAAGGCAGCGGTTCCGAACTGCGTGCTGCCCACGGCGGTGGACCATTGCGAAAACGTAACGTGGTTCAGCACATTGTTCGCGTCAATCTGGGCGGTCAGGTTATAGCGATCATGCAGGCGGAAGCCACGCTGCATCGAGCCGTTGAGGCCGAACTGGCTGGGGCCGGTGATGAAGTTGCGCTGCGCCGTTCCCCACTGGTTGGGGGTGGGAACACCAAAGGCATTCGGGTTCAGGTAGGTGCGAGCGCCGGTGGCCGTGGTGCCGAGCTGGTGGATTGCGCCGCCGTTATAGTTGGCCCGGATGATCCCGGTGTACGCCGTGCCGGGCACAGAAGCGTAATAGATAGGAGTTTCAGGCTGTCCGCTGGCCAGGTTGATGTTGGCCAGCACCGTCCACTCCTTGTAGATGGCGCCGCGCCAGCCGCTCATCAGCGCATGTCCGCCCAGGCCAACGCCGGTGGTGTACTGCAACTGCAGACCAAGCGTATGCCGCTGATCAAAGGTAGAGAGGCCGCGCTGGTTTTCGGGATGCCGCCAGTCCTGCGCCACCTGCGGCGACCCTCCGCTGTTACCGGATGCGACATTGGTTGCGCCGCCGTAGGAGTAGTCGTCATCAAGCGACTTGGAAAAAGTGTAGAGGGCGCTGGCCTGGAAGCCGGCCCGCAATCTGCGCCGCAACTGTATCGAGCCGGCCTCTCGCGTGGAGTTGCCGTTCGACGTGCGGTAGTAAAAGCCCTTGGGGCAGGAGGGACATGGATCAGCCGCGCTGACCGGGGTGACTGCAGGCACCGGATACGTGTTGGGCAGGATCTCCTGCACCCCCCGCGTGCCTTTGATGCCGGTATAGGTTGCGAGTATCTGGAGCGCTGCTGGAAGATCGCGCTGTAAGGACAGGGTCCATACCTGCGCATAGCCGACGCGGAAGTCGGGATCGATGGCGAAGGTGTCCGCCGCGGTGCTGGTGAGCGCGCACGCAGGAGCGGTGAACGGTGTTGCAATTGGAAGCGGACAGGCGGAGCCGGCAGATACGCTCAGGCTGGTTGAGGTCCACGGAGCGCCCAGCCCGGGTGTCTGATTGGCCATGGCGACCGCCGTGGCCTGATAGACCGACGTGTCGTGATAGAGACCGTAACCGGCGCGCACCAGCAGCGACGAGCCGGAGATGGGACGCCATGCGATTCCGATGATTGGCGCAAGGCCGATCTTGTCCGGCCGCAGCAGCGAGGTGGGATAGTGCTGGCCGCTGAGGGAGCCGACCGGGTTGGTGGCCAATACCGGCGTTTGGCCGGTAAAGCCCTGAGCAAAGTCCAGGTTCACGAGACGATTCTTGGTCTCCGTTACTGGCGCGCCGTACTCCCAGCGCAGGCCGAGATTCAGGCTCAGCTCCGGGCTTACGCGGAAATCGTCCTGCACGAAGAGATCGTAGACCGACTGGCGCAGATACTTGTCTGCATTGCCATATGCAATCTGACTGGTGTCCGGCAGGCCGAGCAGGAAGTCGGCGAAGTCCAGACCTGTGCCCTGCGTGCTGCCGGAGGAGGCCTGCGTGGCAGCGCCGGTGAAGGAGAGCCTGCCGCGCGGGTTGGACTGCTGGAAATAGTTCCACTCCTGCCGGCGGAAATCGCCGCCGAACTGCACATTGTGACGGAAGCGGTTCCACTGCATGTTCAGGCCAATGGCCTGCGTCTGGTTGCGGTTATTGAGGCTGTCGCCATCACGGAGACCGGCAACCTGACTCTGCGAGAAGCTCAGCGCAGGAGGGCCGAAGTTCGCCGGGTCCTGGAGATTGCCTGTGATGCCGACCGCCTGCGAGATGTTCTGGCTGTTCTCAAATTGGATGGCGGTATGGTTGCGCTGCCGGCTGGGTGTGTATGTCAAGTTTCCGGAGAGACGCTGCGTGAACCGGTGATACCAGTTCACGTTCAGATTCTGACCGAGGTTGTTCTGGGTATCGACGAAGCCGAAGATGCTTGGACTGCTAAAGTATGACTTCGTGAAGGAGTAACTGCCGTTGACATTGTTCTTATTTCCGAATCCCTTTTGCAGGCGCACCTGCATCGAGTCCTGGTGCTGGTCGTTGGAGAGCGGGATCTGGTAGTTGTAGGTCGACGAGCCGGTGAGGTTGGGCGCGGGATAAAACTTCAGCAGCGCCGTTGCGACTGGACTGATGCAGTTGGCGGGGATGGAATTGCCCGGAAACGGCGCGCCGGGCGTCACGCCTGGGGTGCCAAGGCACGCGGCGGAGAGCCCACTGGTGGGCGCATAGATCGTGTTGCCGTTCGTCAACGCCAAGAGATTGCCGGCGTCTTCAAGCGAGGTAGGCACAAGATACGGCTGCGTGGATACGGTCGCGTTCTGCACGCGGCTGTAACCGATATAGAAGGTGGGCGCGCGATAGGCGGGCAGCAGATGCGGAATCTTCAACGGCCCTTGAAACTGCGCTCCGGCATTGAAGTTGTTGTAAGCGGATTTGGGCGAGTTGAGCCCCGTGATGGAGTAGTTTTTTGCATCCAGCGTGGAGCTGTTCAGCCGAAAGCTGAGGCCATAGTTGTAGAGCGAGCGTCGATTGCGCGAGTTGCCGAAGGCCTGCGCAAGAGAAAACTGCGATGTCGCGGCGTTGTTCACGCTGCCGTTGATCAGGAAGCCGTCTGGCGCCTGCGAGCTGGCCTCCTGCACGGGCGCCGGAGCCGGTACAGCGTTATTGGAGGCCCCGTTCGTGGCCGGTTGCGTCTCTCCTTTCTTTTTGCCTGGCGCGGACTTGCCTGTGGAGGTCGCGCCTTCGGTCGCGCTTGCATCGGCGGCGGTTGCGACCGCCGGCGCCACCCCCGGCTCAATCTTCACGGGCTTTGCTTCGGCGCGAATCTGCTCCAGCGTCTCGATCTTCAGCTCAAAGACCGGGATGGGCGAGTTGGCCGCAACCGTAATCGGCTCCTTGATCGGCGCGAAACCCGTCATGCTGATAGAGATGGACCAAGCGCCGTCTGCCAGGTCCGGAAACGTGAATAGTCCCTGATCGTTCGTGATCGCCGTGACGGTCTTATCGCCCTGGGTCGCCGTAACGGCGGCCTGCGCCCCCGGCACAGGCAGCCCGCCGAACGTTACCTGGCCATGAAACTCCGTGGCCCAAGCCGAGGCTGAGGCCACCAGCGCGAACACGATCCCCAGCAGGAGCCCCTTTACCGCCAGTACAAGTCCCTTCGTTGCCCTTCCCAGCCGCATGATGACCTACCGCCTCAATCTCTAGTGGTTCCGGAGGCTTCCCGCTTCAACAAAACGAAGGAGAGACCGTACGGGGCCCTGCATCACTTCAACCGCAAAAGCCGCAGCCGTTCAGGAATCTGTCCATTGTAGACACCACTGATGTCTCCTGTGATCCCAAATTCGGGGAAGAGTACTCTGTAGCACGAAAGTGGAAGGCGAGCTTTTGCGGACCAGTCTCTGCATATCTACGCGGTCCAGAGCCGGTCAGTTCCACGGCTTCAGGATAATTTGGGGGATATCCGTTTAAAAGACGTTTGCCGATCTCAACCGCTCGACGTTCGGCAAGTTTATTTGCACGGCACCAGGCGACAGTGGCCGCACCATCGAGTCGCTAGGGATATATACGCGGAGGACCAGCGACCGGAATGCAGAATTGGCCGCGGATGCGGAGAGCAGGAAGATCCGCTCGATCGGAGCGGCTATCACGACGCTCTCGCGCAGGGTGAACACGGCGGCTACAACTCCATGGCGTGCTCTTCGTTGAGCTTCTTGGCGCGCGAGACGAAGTCATCGAGCGATGCGCCGCCCTGGTCCCCTTTGCCGCGCGTGCGTACGCTGACGGAGCCGGATTGCGACTCCTTGTCGCCGAGCACGAGGATGAACGGAACCTTCTGTAACCCGAAGTCGCGGATCTTGGCGTTCATCTTCTCGTTGCGTTCATCCAGCTCGACCCGCAGACCAGCAGCTTCCAGCTTCGCCTTTACCTGCTGCGCGTATTCCAGGTGCTTCTCGTTCGAGATGGGCACCAGGCCCACCTGCACCGGCGCCAACCAGAATGGGAACGCCCCCGCGTAGTGCTCGATCAGCACGCCAAAGAAGCGCTCGACAGAGCCGAAGAGTGCGCGATGCACCATGACGGGCTGGTGCAGCTCGCCGTCCTCGCCCTTGTATTCGAGCTCAAAGCGAGCGGGCAGGTTGAAGTCAAACTGTACGGTGGAGAGCTGCCAGAGGCGGCCGAGCACATCGACCAGCTTGATATCGATCTTCGGCCCGTAGAACGCGGCCTCGCCGGGAATCGTCCGGTACGCGATCTTCTTCTCGTCGAGTACGCTGCGCAGGCTCTCGATGGCCATGTTCCAGTTCTCGTCGGAGCCGACGAAGTTCTTGCGGTCATTCGGGTCCCAGGTCGAGAGCTCCACCTTGAACTCCGCGAAGCCAAAGGTGCGCAGCACACTCTCTGCGAAGTCGATGCAGGCGATCACCTCGTTGCGGATCTGTCCCGGCGTGCAGAAGATGTGCGCGTCATCCTGGGTAAAGCCGCGCACACGCAGCAGCCCGTGCATGGTGCCGGAGCGCTCGTAGCGATAGACGTTGCCCAGCTCCGCATAGCGAATGGGCAGATCGCGATAGCTGCGCGGCGAAGATTTATAGATCAGGATATGGCCAGGGCAGTTCATCGGCTTCAATCGGTACTGGGCGTCGTCCAGCTCCATCGGCGGATACATGTTCGCCGAGTAGTAACCCTCATGCCCGCTGATCTTCCACAGCTCGCGGCGCATGATGTGCGGCGTGAAGACCATTTCGTAACCGCGGCGGATACATTCTTCGCGCATCCAGTCTTCCATGGTCTTGCGGATCAGGCCGCCCTTGGGATGCCAGAAGATGAGGCCCGCACCAGCGACCTCCTGGATGGAGAAGAGGTCGAGTTGTTTGCCCAGCACACGATGGTCGCGTGCCTTGATCTCCTCCAACCGCTTGAAGTGGGCATCAAGGTCTTTGCTGTTGAAGAACGCAGTTCCGTAGATGCGCTGCAACTGCTGGTTCTTCTCATCGCCCAGCCAGTAGGCGCCTGCGATGGAGGTGATCTTGAAGGCCTTGACGCGGCCGGTCGATGGAATATGCGGGCCGCGACAGAAGTCCGTGAAGTTGCCATTGCGATACAGCGAGATCTCTTCACCGGGTTTCGTGAAGCGCTCGACGAAGTGGACCTTCATGAAGTCGCCGTGCTCTTTGTAGCCGGCGAGCCCCTGGTCTCTTGGCTCTTCCACTCGCTGGAACTTTTCGTCGCGTGCAACTACTTCTGCCATGCGCGCTTCGATGGCGGCGAGATCCGCCTCGGTGAACGGAGTCTCGCGATAGACGTCATAGAAGAAGCCGTTGTCCGTCGCAGGACCGTGACCCAGCTTGGTCTCGGGGAAGAGTTCGAGGATTGCGGTTGCCATCACATGCGCGGCGGAGTGGCGCAGCACCTTCAGCGCTGACTCGTCGGACTCCTTCAGCAGCGTCAGCTCAACGTCTTCATTCAGAGGCGCAGTGAGATCGACGAGCCGCAAGCCATCTTCGCTTGCGCCCGCGCCATACATCGCGACTTCGGAGGTTGTTTCGGAGCCTGCACCGTCTGCGCTGCTCGCCGTATTTGGCGCGACCGGCGTCAACGGCCGCACACGCGCCACCACTACCGCAGCGGCCAAGCGCGGCGAGATGTTGTTGGCAATATCGAGAGGTGTCGTCCCGCGCGCGACATCGCGCACTGAACCGTCGGGGAGCTGTACTTTTATCTGACTCACGCTCTACAGAATACTTGGTTCGAGCGCGTACGAGCGGCTTTACGCTGTCTGGCTCTCAGTTTCTGCGACAGACTTGCGCAGCGCCAGCCCATTCTTCTTCGCCCAGGAATGAGCGCGCCATATTCCGATCAGCGGCGCCCCGGCAACGACAACAAACGCATAGATTACTGACATCTGCATAACTGTTTCTCCTTTGGTTGGCCCGCCCGCAGGGAACGGTCGAGAACGGCGCATACTCGGTGCCTATATCGTTCTGCGCGCGCACTTCCGGTACACCTCTTACATCTCTTACTATCGACCGCAGTAACCAATCTCACCAATGCCACCTTTGGGTAAGGGCAAGGGGCTGCGGTTTAATACTGCCGTACTCCTGAGGTTTAGATGGCGTCAAACTGTCATGGTTGCCCGGCGGGGTGCACGCTGCTATCGTCTTTCGTGCCATGAAAATCACCCGCCGCTCCGCCCTTAAATCATCCGCGCTGGCTGCTTCAGCGCTCGCGCTTCAGGGTCCTCGCCTCTTCTCGCAGGCTTCTGCCTCTGTCGATGCGCACATCGACATCCTGCCGGGTGAACCGATCGCGACCATCTCGCCGGAGATCTACGGCCACTTTATTGAGCACCTCGGCGGCGTGGTCTATGACGGCGTCTGGGTAGGCACGGACTCGAAGATCGCCAACACCGGCGGCGTGCGCCAGAGCTTCATCGACGCGCTGCGCTCCGTCGGCGCCACGCTGCTGCGCTGGCCGGGCGGCTGCTTTGCCGACTCCTACGACTGGCGCGACGGCATCGGCGCTCCTTCTTCTCGGCCCGCGCGCGCGGGCTTCTGGACCCAGCAGGAGACCAACCGCTACGGCCTCCACGAGTTCATGCACACCTGCCGCGCCATCGGCGCCAAACCATACCTCGCGGCGGACATGCGTACGCTGCCGGCGCGCGATTTCTACCAGGAGCTCGAATACTGCAATGCGCCCGCTGGCAATGTTGCGTCGAACTCCGCTGCTCCCGCCGTACCCAACTCGCTCGCCACGCAACGAGCCGCCAATGGTGATCGCGATCCCTTCAACGTGGACCTGTGGGGCGTCGGCAATGAGAGCTGGGGCTGCGGCGGCAATCTGGAACCCGAAGAGTACGCTGCCATGTTCCGCCGCTTTACCGCGTGGACGCCGAGCTACGGCGGCGTCGAACCGCGTTTTGTCGCCGTCGGCGGCAACGGCGACGATGTGGACTTTACGCGCCGCATGTTCAAGGCACTCTATGCCAATACCGAGAAGCGGCACCTCTTCGGTCTCAGCATCCACTACTACACCTCGGGAAGTCCGACCGAGTTTGCGGGCGGCGATGCCCTGAAGTTCTCCGATGCGGAGCACTACGACATGCTGGCACGCGGCAGCATGATGGACGGCATCATCCGCGACCAGTGGACCGCGATCCAGACGACGCAGCAGCCCGGACAACCTAACGTGCGGCTGATCGTGGATGAGTGGGGCGGATGGTACGGCAACGGCACTCGGCTCGGCCCCACGTACAACCTTTCGCAGCAGTCCACCATGCGCGATGCGCTGCTCACCGGCATCACGCTGGATATCTTCCAGCGCCATGCGGAGAAGGTGGCAGCGGCCTGCGTCGCGCAGTCGATCAACTGCCTGCACTCGCTGGTGCTGGCGATGGGAGACCAGTCCTGCGTCACGCCTACCTACCACGTCTTCAAGATGTACCTGCCGCACCATGGCGCGCAGGCGGTGCGCGCGGAGTTCTCCGCCGCCGCAATCGCCAACCCGATGGCGAAGCCGGCGTTGCAGATGGACGGCATCAACTACGCGGGGCCTGCGTCTGGTTCGCGCACGCTGGCAGGCCTTTCGGGATCGGCGTCTATCTCGGCGACGAATCCGAAACTGTTGACACTGACCGTCGTAAATCCACATCTCGACCGGCCCATCACCACGGAGATCGCTGTTGGCGGCGCGGCGATTGCTTCGGCGAGCGGCACAGTGCTCGCCGCGGCGGACATCCACGCGCACAATGACTTCGCGCATCCGGATGCGGTGAAGCCGGCAGTTGCGATGGTTGGTGCCCCCAGCAGCGGACGCCTGACGCATACCTTCCCGCCGGCCAGCGTCACATCGCTGCAGATCACGCTGGCCTAGCTGCTGGGCCGAGCGCACAAAAAGGAAGTGGCCCAGCATTCCGCGGGCCACTTCTTGAACCTTCGAACCTTGTCCCTGCGAACCTAGCCAAGCGTCTTCATGTCGATTACGAAGCGATACTTCACGTCGCCTTTAATCACGCGCTCGTAGGCATCGTTCGTCTTGTCGATCGAGGTCATCTCGATCTCGCTGACGACGCCCGAGTCCGCGCACCAGTCCAGCATCTGCTGCGTCTCGTTCATGCCGCCGATCATGGAGCCTGCTAGCGACCGGCGGTTGGTGATGAGCGAGAAGGGCGAGATCGCAGGCGGCGTGTCAGGCAGGCCCACCATGCACATGGTGCCGTTCAGCTTCAGCAGCGCCATATAGTCGTCCACGTTGTGCGGCGCGGAGACGCAGTCCAGCAGGAAGTCGAAGCTGCCCTTGTGCTTCGCCATGTCGTCGGAGTCGCTCGAGATGACGACCTCGTCCGCGCCCAGCTTCTTTGCGTCGTCAATCTTCTTCGCGCTGGTGGTGAACTGGACGACGTGCGCGCCGAAGGCGTGCGCGAACTTGAGTCCCATGTGGCCGAGGCCGCCCAGGCCGATGACGCCGACCTTCTTGCCTGGACCTGCCTTCCAGTAGCGCAGCGGCGAGTAGGTGGTGATGCCGGCGCACAGCAGCGGAGCCACCGCGGCCAATTTATCGCCGAACTTCGGCGAGAGCGTATGCACATAGCGCTCATGGCAGACGATGTTGTTGGCGTAGCCGCCGTGCATCAGCGTGCCGTCATAGGCGCGCGCGTTGTAGGTGCCGACAAAGCCCTTCTCGCAGTAGCTCTCTTCATTGGCGCGGCAGTTGGCGCAGACGCGGCAGGAGTCGACCATGACGCCGACGCCGGCGAGGTCGCCCTCTTTGAACTTCTTTACGTCGCGGCCGACGGCCGTCACGCGGCCGACGATCTCATGCCCCGGCACCATGGGATACATCGCGTTGTCCCATTCATTGCGCGCCTGGTGGATGTCCGAGTGGCAGATGCCGGAGTAGAGAATCTCGACGACGACATCGCCCGGTTCGGGATCGCGGCGCTCGAAGGAAAAAGGGACCAGTGGCGATTTTGCATCATGGGCGGCGTATCCGTGGGACTTCATATTGGTGAATCTCCAATGAATGTTGGTGGATGTTTCAGTTCAGATTTAGGCGGATTGAAATTTATCGCCCAAAGGTGAAGTTTACGTTGATGGTCGTCTCCACTTCTACCGGATCGCCAAGCAAAGTGTACGGGCGGTAGGTCCATTGGCGTACGGCGTCTTCCGCAGCGGACGTGAGATCCGAGGCCGGACTTGATAAGACTTGCAGGTCATGAATGTGCCCATCTTTCCCAATCACGGCATGAAGCACCACCGTGCCCTCAGCGTGCCGTGCCTTTTGCTACAATTGGATAAACAGGGTCGGCTTTATTGAGGAGTAGCCCAGCGATGACGCCACCGGAGACTTTTACCGGCGCTGGCGGCGCTATTACCAGACCATCGGTCGAGAGGTCCGCGTCGGCGATGTCGCGGCCCTCCATCTTCTCAATCTTTCCCTCGGCGGCCTGGACGCCCCGAGCCGTTATTACTACGTCGAGCGGAATGTGCCGCTGTTTGAAGACGGTGATCATATTGTGCAGCATGATCTGACCACCGAACGTGGACGCTCGAAGCGCGCTGTCACCGGGATCCAAGCAATACGTAGGAAAAAGTCCGAGTGAGACCGGCACCCCGATCGGGGGGAACAGCATGATGCAATCGAGTTGCATCTTGCCCATAGTTACTTTTTGCATCTGCGGGTTCGATTTGTCGATCTGGGAAACCTGCGCCATCGGATGCATGACCTGCTGGAGCAACGAAGAAGCCATCGCAGGTGGAACGCCCGATCCGGCGGTGCGGAACACCTTGTTGTCAACGCGCACTTCCGTCGCGGAATACGATGGAAACGAATAGATCAACTTTTGTTTATGGGTGTTCGCCCAAAACATCTCTACTGTGCCTTGATCGCCGGGCGCGCCTTTGTTGTCGAACAACTGTACCGACATCTTCAGATAAAACGGCTGCACATCATCGCCATTTAGCGACGTGTCCTTCTCGACGGCGTGGAGGCGGTCCTTCAGGGCTTGAGGATCGTCGGCACGGGCAGAGAGGACTGGCAAGAACAGCGTGGCTGACACAAGAATGACTCGGATCACAGATGGTCTGCTCGGCATGTCAGAGATTCCTTACTCGCTATAGTGGAGGAGGCTGAAGACATCATAGTCGGGGAACTTGGCGCGGCCTTTGAGGAAGTCTAGCTCGACGGCGAAGCCGAGGCCGGCGATGACGCCGCCCAACTGCCGGACCAGTTGCACCGTTGCCTGCATGGTGCCGCCGGTGGCGAGCAGGTCGTCGACGATGACGACCCGCTGGCCGGGCTCAATGGCGTCGAGATGAATTTCCAGCGCATCCGTACCGTATTCGAGGTCGTAGCTGACGCGGGCGGTCTTGGCGGGCAGCTTCTTGGGCTTGCGCACGGGGACGAAGCCTGCGTTGAGACGGTAGGCCAGGGCGGGACCGAAGATAAAGCCGCGCGCTTCGATGCCGAGTACCAGGTCGATCTCGCGGCCGATGTAGTGTGCGGCCAGCGCGTCGATGAGTTGCGCGAAGCCGGTCTTGTCCTTGAGCAGCGTGGTGATGTCGTAAAAGAGGATGCCGGGCTTGGGGAAGTCCGGCACGGTGCGCACCAGTTGCTTCAGCGCCTCACAGTTCACCGGGGTCACAGGTTCACTTACGTTCTTTGCACTCACTCACCACGCTCCTTCGATCGCAAATTCTTTCAGCTCCGCGCCTTCGCTCTCGGCCACCTCGTGCTCCACCACCGAATCCACGCGGCTTCCGCGTGAACCTTTGCCCAGAGCCAGCGTCAGGTCCTTCAACTGATCGGGCTCGCCGGCGGCCAGCACCTCAACATGCCCATCGTCGGTGTTGCGCACCCAGCCGCGCAGGCCAATCTCCGCCGCCTCGCGGTGCACGAACCAGCGGAAGCCCACGCCCTGCACACGTCCCTTCACGAGGTAATGCATGACCATGGGCGGCTACTTGATGCGATATACGTAAGCGTGGTCGACAAAACGATTGCCGATCATTTGTCCGCCGAGGCGCATGCCTTCAACGCTCTGTGTTTTGCCAAAAATCTTATGAAGTTCTCGGACGAACGCGTCTTTGGTGCGTAGAACCATCGTGACCGGCAAACGAGACACAAAATCGCCGCGCAGGACCCCGGCCACTTGTTCATACGCCCTCAGCGTATGCTTCTGATCGAGTTCGGGCGAGGCGACAACAAACCTCCAATCACCATATTCGGGAAAAACGGCCATCATAGCGACAGTGGGCTCGAGGCCTGCCTTGTCGAGCGCCTCGACAGCATCGCGTCCGATTTCAATGTCGGGACTTACCAGTATTGCTTGATCCATGGCAGCACCCCATACCTTCTTGTATTGATGGCGTTGAGAATAGCTTCAGCGTCGTCTCTTATCCAGACTTTATACCGGCTATCTTCGCTCCATTCGTAGGTAATATTCCAATTCGCCGCCAGCCTTCCGCTCTGGCGGATTGCAATCTCCAGTTCTTTCTTCAAGCCAGCGAGAACGACCAACTCAGTGAGGCTGTGAGTGAAGACTTGCCGAACCGTTTTCTCAGGAAAATCATGGCGCTTGATGCTCTTCGCATAGCAAGCTTTCAAGGCACACTCTACCGCATATCCGGCAAGATAGTAGGCGCCGCTATACTCTCCAGCCTTGAAGAGCGTTTTTGTTTCACGAATTCTTATTCCGGCAAGTCTCTGCAGTTCGTTCCGGTTCATCGCGGTCTCTTATTTTACGCGCGGCTCATGTAGGTGCCTTCGGCGGTGTCCACGCGGATCTTTTCGCCCTCGTTGATGAAGGGAGGCACCTGCACGACAAGGCCGGTCTCCATCTTGGCAGGCTTGGTCACGCTGCTGGCGGTCGCGGACTTGATGCCGGGCTCGGTCTCCATCACCGTCATCTCGACGTACGTGGGCAGGTCGACGCCGACCGCCTTGCCGTCATAGAAGCTCACGCTGATCTGCAGGTTCGGCGTCAG
>DATCBR010000325.1:0-2182 GCA_036511765.1 Acidobacteriaceae bacterium
GTCCACCGAATCACGAGGCCCAGCGCCATGATTCCGAGGCACACGAACTTCAGCCAGTGCCCCGCATGAAACGCAGCCGGAGCGTACCTCTCGCCCAACGTGGAACCAAAAGTCATTGAGCAAAAAATCACCACCCACAGCACCGCCAGGGAGCCGCGATCGCTGATCTCGCCGTCGCCGCGCCGCGTTCGCGTGACCACCAGCACCAGGACTTCGGTCCCAATCCACGCCCAGAAAAGCGTCGTCCAAATCATTCCAATCAGCATGCTACGAGTCTCTAACACTCCAGCAACCGGAACAAGGGACAAATGCCACCGGAATCATCTGACATTCGTCAGCTGTGCGGCTCGCTATACCTGTGACCCGCTAAAATAGATTGCATGATCCGTAAGACACGTCTCTTCACGCCTGGTCCAACACCGCTTCTTCCCGCCGCTCAGTTTGCCATGGCCGCGGCCGACATCCATCACCGCACTGCCGAATTCCGTGCGCTGTACACCCGCGTCCTCGCGCAGCTCAAGGAGTTCGTCGGCACCGCCAACGACGTGATCCTGCTTTCGAGCTCCGGCACCGGAGCCATGGAAGCGTCGGTCTCCAACCTGACCTCTCCGGGGGACCGCGTGCTGGTGCTCACGGCTGGTAAATTCGGTGAGCGCTGGTCCGGCATCGCCAAGGCCTTCGGCTGCCACGTCGACGTGGTCAGCGCGCCTTACGGCCAGACCTTTTCGCTCGACGAGGTGAAAGCGTCGCTGCATCTCGAAACCCGCGCCGTGTTTATGCAGGCAACGGAGACATCGACGGGCGTGAGGCACTGCGTCCCTGCCATCGCGAAGCTGCTCAAGGACACGCACTCCGAGGCCCTGTTGATCGTCGACGCCATTACCGGGCTCGGCACCACGCACATCGACATGGACGGCTGGGGAGTCGACGTCCTGGTCGGCGGCTCGCAGAAGGCCGTCATGATTCCTCCCGGCCTGAGCTACCTCGCCGTCAGCCCGCGCGCGTGGGACCGCATGGAGGCGACGTACAACCCTCGGTACTACTTCGATCTCCGCAAAGAGCGAAAGAATGCGAAGCTCGGCGAGTCGGCCTACACACCCGCGGTCGCGCTCATCGCGGCGCTCGGGGCGGCGTTCGACTGGATCGCCGCTCAGGGTGACGGTAGCCTTGCAGAAGGCCGCAAGCGCCTCATCGAAAACGCGGAAACGATCTCTGCGATGACGCGCGCGGCGATGCTGGCGATGGGCCTCAAGCTCTTCGCGCCCGACGCGTTTGGCACCGCTGCGACCGCCGTCCTCGCACCCGAGGGCGTCGACTCCGGCATCTTCGTCAAGGAGCTCAAGGCGCGCTTCGGGGCCATCATCACCAACGGCCAGGGCGAGATGAAGGGGCAGATCTTCCGCATCGCGCATCTGGGCTTCTTCGACTACATGGACACGATCGCCCTGATCGGCGCGATCGAACAGGTGGTCGTGAAATCCCTTCCGCAGCTGGGCGCCAAGTTCGGCGACGGCCTGATCGCCGCGCAGAAGCTCTACGCCGAACGCTCGCCCACCGCAGCTGCCGACAACAAATGCCTCTGCGGCCGCGAAGCCAGCCACTGCTCGCTGCTCCACTCTGCAGCGAAATAAACCTAATGCCCTCAATGCCTTGCCGCACGTAAGCCTACGTGCGGCAAGGCAGACCGGCCCGGTTCAGCCTCATTCTTCGCAATAAGAGACAACTTGCCGCTATGGTATGTGGCATAATGTCCTTAGGCGAGACCTCGAGACTTATGGCGGCACATCCACATCTCGGCGAGCTGATTGGCATCACTCCCACCTCCGACTTCAATCTTGCAGAGATCGTCGAAGGCGGACTTCCGCTGGCCTCGCTCACCAAGCTGCGAGCGCGTGGACTCACCGCGACGGAGCTGTCGGACATCGTCATCTCTCCGCGGACGTTGAAGCACCGCAAGGCTCGCAACGAGCCGCTCTCGCAGGAAGAGACGGAC
Source organism: Acidobacteriaceae bacterium (assembly GCA_036511765.1). Classification (GTDB taxonomy): domain Bacteria; phylum Acidobacteriota; class Terriglobia; order Terriglobales; family Acidobacteriaceae; genus Edaphobacter. The sequence goes on from DATCBR010000325.1 coordinate 1,994, forward strand.
CGCGCGGTGCGGGTCGCCCGCATCGTCGGGCTCGCGGGAGAGGTGTTCGACAATCCTGACAAGGCGTTGCAGTGGCTGAGGTCGCCGGACGACCGCCTGGGCGACCGCGCACCCCTGAACATGCTCCAGACCGAGTCTGGCGGACGGCTGGTCGAGTCCATGCTGTGGCAGCTCGACGAAGGCATCTAT
>DATCBR010000326.1:0-12255 GCA_036511765.1 Acidobacteriaceae bacterium
AGCCTGCCGCAGACTAACGCGCAGCCCGGCGCAGAGTCGAAGCTAAAATGATCGCAGAGCCATGGCAGAGATGATCGAGCGAAGGCGGCAGGTAATGCAGCACACATCAGTTGCACGCACTGGTTGTCTGCTGGCGATCGCGACTCTTCTCGTCGCGTCCGGCTGCGGCGGTTTTTTTGTCTACCCAGGTTCAAATGGCAACGGCGGCGGCGGCAACACCACAGGCGACTACGTCTATGTCGCCAACTCCTCCACTTCGACTCCCAACCCGAGCCTTGCGGGCTTCGCGGTCGGCACCGGTACATTGACCGCGGTTGCCAACTCGCCGTACACGCTTCCGGCCTCGCCCGTAGCGCTGGTCATCAACCCGGCCAACAGCCTGCTCTATGTGGCCTGCGGTTCCGGCATCTATGGCTACGCCATTCGGTCCACCGGAGCGCTCAGCGCGCTCAACGGCGGCTCGCCGGTGGCTCCAACCTCAGTGGCGTCGATGGACATCTCCCCCGATGGCCAGTGGCTCCTCGCGCTCGACGAAGCTGCAAACGTGATCGACGAATACAGGATCGACTCTTCCACCGGCGGCCTCACCGGGCAGACTTTTACCTACTCCGCGACCGGCGCCATCAACCCGCTCGCGATCAAGGTTTCGCCCAACGCGCAGTTCGTCTTCGCGGCGCTGGGCACGGCCGGCGAGCTGGTGTTCCCCTTCAACACGGCAAGCGGCGCGCTCTCGACCTCCACACAATTCGCACCGCCGCCGGGCAGCAGCGACAACGCCGTCGCCGTCGACACAAACTCCACTTACCTCTACATCGCGCGCAGCGGCACCAATGGCGGGCTGGCCGTGTACTCCATCGGCCTCGGAGGTGCGCTGGGCGCGGTTACGGGCTCGCCCTTTGCGGCAAGCAAACAGCCGGCCTCGGAGAACTCGGTCAGGCTGAACAAGGCGGGCACCGCCGTCTACATTGCAAACTACAGCGATGGCGCCATCTCCGGCTTCAGCATCGGATCGGGCGGTGTGCTCACTCCGTTGGGCGGTTCGCCGTACCCCGGCGGCTTGTTCGTCGCCGCGCTGGCGCTGGACAACTCCGGTAACTACCTCCTGTCTGCCTCACAGGGCGGCTCGCCGGACCTCGCGCTCTACAGCTTCGATACGACGACGGCCGGCAAATTGGACCTTGCCGCGTCCACAGCTACCGGCACCGACCCCACGCAGGCCATCGCCATTGCCGCCACGCACTGATGCTGCTCAAGGTTCCCGGCGCCTGCTCCGAGCGTCTGCACTCCGCGCCGGTTGTATCCTGAAGAGGTAGCGCCGTTGGCTTGCAGGCACAGCGCTCCTCCCCTGATGCTGCGACTTCGCGAATCTCTATCGACCGGCAGGCTGCAGCGACAGTCCATACCTCTACACACAAGACGCCTCTTCGCGCCGTTCGCATCCATGGTTGCGTTTGCCATCTGCGCCGCACTCGCCGGCTGCTCCCACTTCCACGCCAAGCCCTCCGCGCAGTACGTCTACGTCTCCGCAAAGCAGGCCACGCTGCGCGACCGCGTCGCTGCCGTCTCCAACCGCGTCGCTACCGTCCAGAATGGCGACCGCCTCGAAGTCATCGAGCGTGGCCGGCATTACGTTCACGTCAAGACGGACGCCGGGCAGCAGGGCTGGATCTCCGAGAAGGCCGTCGCCACGCAGGACATCTACGACGCCTTTCAGTCCCTGGCCGACGATCATAAAAAAGATTCCGCCGTCGCCACCGCCGTTGTAAGCGACGAAGTCAACATGCACCTCAAGCCCGGCCGCGAGACCGACTCTCTCTTCCGCATGCAGGAGAAGGACAAGCTGCAACTGTTGGCGCGCGCCACGCTGCCTGCGCCTGTGCGTCCCGGCGTGATAACTCCAAAGACTGCACCCGCCGCCGGGCCACCAACCGTCCCCATGGAAGACTGGTGGCTGGTCCGCGACCAGCACGGCCGCGCCGGCTGGCTGCTCTCCCGCATGATCTCCGTCGACGCGCCCGACTCGCTCACCCGTTACGCCGAGGGCCAGCGCATCGTCGGCGCCTACGTGCTCACCCGCGTGTATGATCCCGGCGCCGGTGACGATGAGCCCGACAAGAACATCCCCATCTACCTCACCGTCCTGTCGCCCTACAAATCCGGCCTGCCATTCGACTTCGACCAGGTCCGCGTCTTCACCTGGAACTCCAAGCTGCACCGCTACGAGACCGGCTTCCGCGACAAGAACATCGAAGGCTACCTGCCCGTAAAGATCGCGACGGCCAAGGATCCCTACGGCAAGTCGCCGACCGCGCAGACACCGCTGCCCAGCTTCACCTACCGCGTGCTCGCTGCCGATGCAGCCGCCCCGGCGCCCGATCCCACCACCGGCCTCATCACGCCGGGCCGCACCATCTTGAAGACCTATCGGCTGGAAGGCAATCTGGTCCGCCGTCTCGCCCCGCCCGGCTCTAAAGACGAACCCGAAGCCCATCCCGCCCCGCAAGAGAAGAAAGCCAAGCCCGCAGCGAAGAAGCACCGCTAAGCGTAGAACTCCCTTACCGCCTCTACCACCCGCTCCTGCTCGTCCTCGCACAGCTCCGGGAAGATGGGAAGCGCCAGCACCTCATCCGCCGCGCGCTCCGCCTCGGGGAAGTCCCCGCGCTTGTAGCCAAGCTCACGCAGCGCCGGCTGCAGATGCAGCGGCACCGGATAGTAGACCTCGCTGCCAATGCCTCTTTGCACCAGATGCTCCCGCAGCGCATCCCGCCGTGCCACGCGCACCACGTATTGATGAAACACATGCCCTGCGCGGCCATCGGTGAAGGGAAGCGCCACTCCATCCTTCGCAGAGATCGAACCCTCCTCCGCCGCGATCCTTGCCGCGCGGAACAGTTCGTCGTAGCGCAGCGCCCTCTCGCGCCGCTCCTGGTTCCAGCGCGCGATGTGCTTCAGCTTCACGCCCAGCACCGCGCCCTGGACCGCATCCATCCTTGAGTTCCAGCCCACCTCGTCGTGGTAGTAGCGCTGCGTGGCGCCATGCGACCGCAGCGAGCGCAGCCGCGCGTTGACGGTCGCGTCGGACGTTGTCACCATCCCCGCATCGCCAAACGCCGACAGGTTCTTCGTCGGATAGAAGCTGAACCCCGCCGCCGCGCCAAACCACCCTGCACTGCGCACTACGCCATCGTCGCAGCGCCATGTAGCGCCAAACGCCTGCGCCGCGTCCTCAAGGATCGCCAGCCCGCGCTCCTGCGCCAGCGCATAGAAGCGGTTCATCTCCGCGCATTGTCCGTACAGGTGCACGGGCATCACGGCCCTCAAGGCGGCGCCCTCCGGCCCTCCCAGTGCTCCCTCCACAGCATCCGCCGACAGATTGAACGTCCGCGGGTCGATGTCCGCGAACACGGGCCTCGCACCTGCGCGCAGAATCGCGCTTGCCGTCGCAAAAAATGTAAAGGGCGTCGTCAGCACCGCCGTCCGCTCGCTCGCCCTTACGGCCTGCGTCGAGTCTCCAATCCCCGCAGCCGCCAACGCCAGCCACAGCGCGTCCGTCCCGCTGGCGCAGCCGACGGCGAACTTCGTCCCGCACGCCTCGGCCGCCGCAGCCTCAAACGCCAATACCTTCGGCCCCAGGATGAAGCTCTTTGCGTCGCACACCTCTGCGATCGCCGCCAGAATCTCATCCCGCAGCGGCGCAAACTGCCGCTCCAGAGCGAGCATTGGGACGGGTTTTCTCTTTGCGTCACCCACGACGCCCATGGTACAACGCCCTCGTATCGAGTTTTTCGCCACTTTTGCGCGTCTAAACTGGGTTGCGGCGATCGTACGGACCGGCCCTGAAACCGGAAGCGTGTTTGCTTTCCGGTACTGCCCGGTTGATATTCCCCAGCGATGCTCGTATTGTGAATTCGCTTGCAGTTGTCACCGCACCGTAATCTGAACCGGAAAAAAATACGTCCCTTGACGCGCAAGTTGGGTCCGGTAACGCTTTCTCACAAGACACATCAAAGGAGATCGGCCCCATGGAATCCAAGCCGGCACAGAACATTCAGGACACTTTCTTGAACACCGTCCGCAAGGACAAGAGCACCATCACCATCTATCTGGTCAGCGGAGTCAAGCTCACCGGCAAGATACGCTCCTTTGACAAGTACTCCGTGCTGCTCGAAAACAACGCCCAGGAGCAGCTTATCTTCAAACACGCCATCTCCACGGTCGTCAGCGGACGCGTAGGGCCGCACATGGAAGGCCGCACGGAGCCGCGGGCTGCTGGAGCAACCTCCGGCGCTCCTGTGCATGAGGGCGCCGCCGTTGCCGGCGATTGATCGCGGCCCGCGATCATCCTAAGGGAACTCGTGACTCTGGCTGAGAAGCAGACAACCGCACGGCGCAATGCGGCCGCGAACGCAGACTCGCGGCTCTTCCGGCCGGAGCGCGCCGTCCTGGTCGCGGTCGAATTCACCGGCGAGCGCAGAAAGATCGGCGCCGCTGCCCGTGCCGCGCGCAGCTCTGCCGCCCAGGCCCGCGCACAGGCCGCAACCGCTGATCTCGATTTTCCTGAGAGCACTGCCGCGCAAGCCGCGTCCGACTCCACCTCCGAATCGCACGATCTCGACTTCGCCGCCTCCCTCGCTGAGTTCGAAGAGCTCGCCCGCTCCGCCGGAGCCCAGGTCTCAGCTACTCTCGTGCAGCGCCGCGCCCGGCCCGACCCTGCCACGCTTATCGGTGAAGGCAAGCTCGAGGAGATCGCCGGGGTCGCCGCCTCGTCCAACGCCGAGATCGTTCTCTTCGACCGCGACCTCTCGCCCTCGCAGCTCCGCAATCTGGAAGCAAAGCTGCCCTGCCGCGTGATCGACCGCACGCAGCTCATCCTCGACATCTTCGCCCGTCACGCCCGCACTCGCGAGGGCCAGCTTCAGGTTGAGCTCGCCCAGCTTGAATATCAGCTCCCGCGCCTCGCCGGACGCGGCCGCGCCATGTCGCAGCTGGGCGGCGGCATCGGCACGCGCGGCCCCGGCGAGACGCAGCTCGAAACCGACCGCCGCAAGATCAACCTCCGCATCGACCACGTCAAACGCCAGCTCGAATCCGTCCGCCGCATCCGCCGCCAGCAGCGCAGCCGCCGCGAGGCCGTGCCCGTCCCCGTGGTCGCGCTCGTCGGCTACACCAACGCCGGCAAGAGCACCCTCTTCAACGCCCTTACGGACGCCGGCGTGCTCGAATCGTCAAAGATGTTCGCCACGCTTGACCCCAAGCTGGCGCAGCTTCGCCTGCCCAGCCGCCGCAAAATTCTCCTCTCGGACACGGTCGGCTTCATCCGCAACCTGCCGCACACCCTCGTCACCAGCTTCCGCGCGACGCTCGAAGAAGTAGAGCGCGCCGAGGTCTTGCTCCACATCCGCGACGCCTCCAGCCCCCTCGTTGACGAACAGAAGCAGCAGGTAGAGAAGGTGCTCTCCGAGCTCGACGTGGCCGGCAAGCCCGTCATCGAGGTGATGAACAAGATCGATCTGCTCGCGCCGGAAGACCGCGCGCGCATCGAGTCTCAGCCCGCCACCGGGGCGGGGAATCGTATCGTCGCCGCCTCCGGCATGGCGAAGATAGGCCTGGATCGCCTGCTCGCCGCTATCGACGATGCTCTGGTCGCCGACCCGTTGGTGGAAGCAAACTTCCGTCTGCCGCAATCCGAAGGTGCTGCGCTTGCAGCACTTGAAGCTGGCGCAGTTGTCTCGCAAAAGCGCTTTGAGGGAAACCTCGTCCACCTCACCGCGCGGGGGCCGGCCTCGCTGCTGGACCGGTACCGCCGCTTCCGCGACCGTGCGTAGCTGCGATCTGCGAAGCCTGTAAACAGCATTGGCGCGGCAACCGGGAAGCCCATCCCCCGATGCCGTCATCCCGAGCGAAGCCGCGCAGCGGCGCAGTCGAGGGACCCCCGCATTTGTTCCTGTCATTCCGCAGCGTTCGCCGCTCGGCGGTGGATGCGCAGGAATCTGCTTGGGAGCACCCCAACGAATCCCACCCTTAAACTCAACAGGCCGCCTGATGGGGAGCGGAGGTGGTGTCCCCTTATCACGCGACCTGTACGACCCAGGACATCGGGTCTTGGTAGTAACTTAAGTTTAGGCCGCGCAAGGCATTTGTCAACTACATTCTCCTTAAATTGGCGCGCCATCGGGACGACAAGTCCGAAAATCGACCTGATATAATCGATTATCGAAGTACGCCTGCCCGTCCTGTTTGACACTCCTAAAATCGCTTTGCTAGAAAGAGATGTACTCCAAGCCACAGTAAGGCCGCGTCCGTTCCCAGCGGTTGCAAAGGATAGCTTCGCCCTCACCCGCACGGCCTGAAAATTTCCCCAAATGGACCAAATCCTGCATCAGATCGGTGGACTTGTGCTCGGCGCTGTGCCGACCATGCTCCTGTTCCTTTTGACCGTCATTCTTTATGGCTTTTTGGTCCGCCGGCCGCTGACCCGCATCCTCTCTGAACGCCACGCGCGCACCGCCGGCGCCGTGGAAAAGGCCAAAGGCGCCATCTCCGATGCCGAGACCCGCACCGCGGAGTATGAAGACCGCCTGCGCGGCGCCCGCGCCGAGATATTCGCCGCCCGCGACGCCCGCATGAAGCAATGGGCGGCCCAGCGCGAGCAATCGCTCAATGACGCCCGCACGGCGACCGCGCAAAAGGTCCTCGCAGGCAAACTTGAGATCGAGCAGGGCCTCTCTGACGCCCGTCGCCAGATCGAGACCGCCAGCGCTGAACTCAGCGAGCAGGTGCTCCGCGCCGTCCTTCCGGAGGCAGCCCTGTGAAGACATCCACCAAGCGCATCTCCCTCGCACTCACTCTCTCTCTTGCTCTCGGGTTCGGGCTGTCCGTAGGCCTTCGTGCCGGTCTCAAGGCCTGGGAGCGTCCAGTGCTCGCTCAGGCCGCCGGTGTCGCCACGACGCCTGAGGCGCAGTCTCCCGCCAAGAACGAGCAGGAGCAGGACGAGGACGAAACCTATCGCAAGTCACCCATGGTGCAGAAGCTCGGCGGCATGATGGGCATGAACCCGGAGCAGGCTGCGACGGCGTTCACGGTTTTCAATTTCGCGTTGCTGGCCATCGGCCTCGGCTACGGCCTGGCCAAGGTGCTGCCCAAGGCCATCCGCAACCGCAACACCTCCATCCAGAAGCACCTCGTCGACGCCCGCACCGCGACCGAGGAGGCCCGCATTCGCCTCTCCAGCGTAGAGGAGCGGCTCTCGAAGCTGGACGGCGAGATCGCCGCCATGCGTGCGCAGGCGGAACATGAAACCGAGAAGGAAGCCCAGCGCCTGAAGGCCGCGCTCGAGGATGAGACCAAGAAGATCCTCGCCTCCGCCGAGCAGGAGATCGCCGCCGCGACCATCCATGCCCGCAAGCAGCTCCAGCAGCACGCCGCGGAGCTTGCCATCGAGCAGGCCGCGCGCAAGCTGGTCGTCACTGCTGAGACCGACCGCCTCCTCGTCCAGCACTTCGCCCAGCGTCTTGCCGACAGCTCCAAGAAGGGGCAGAACTAGTGGCTGCCACCCTCTCGCTCCGCTACGCGCGCGCCTTCGCCGATGTCGCCGAGGCGGCAAAGCTCGACTCCGATCGCGCTCAGTCTCAGTTGCGGGATTTCGCCGACACCTTCGCGGGCAGTTGGGACCTCCGCGAACTGCTCGAGAACCCGTCCATTGAGCAGTCCTCCAAGCTCAAGGTGCTGGACGCCATCGCCTCGCGTCTCGGCATGTTCGCCCAGGTGCGCAACTTCCTCGCTGTCATCATGGAGCATGGCCGCCTTAGCGAGCTGAACGAGATTCTCAGCCAGTATCGCGAGATCGCCGACGCGGACTCAGGCGCGGTCGAGGCAAAGATCATTACCGCGCGCCCGCTGAACGACGCTGACCGCGTGCAACTCGAAGCCCAGGTCTCGGCGCTGGCCGGCGCGAACGTCCGCGCCACCTACACACAGGACCCATCGCTGCTCGGCGGGGCGGTGGTCGAGATCGGCTCCACCATTTACGACGGCTCGGTACGCGCACAGTTGCAGCAGCTCAAGCAGCGGCTGGTGAACGCATAAACGGAAGCGTCGCCGAACGGCGACAATAGATTCAGATTTCTTCAGAGCAGGCTTTGAGGTAGAAGGAAGACATGGCAAAGATCAACGCGGACGAGATCACAGCGCTTCTCCGAGACCAAATCGCAAACTACCAGCAGCGCATCCAGGTCGATGAGGTTGGCACCATCATCTCCCTCGGCGACGGCATCGCCCGCGTGCATGGCCTCGACAAAGCCATGGCCGGCGAGATGCTCAGCTTCCCGCACGGCGTCTCCGGCCTCGCCATGAACCTCGATGAGGCTGAGGTCGGCGCAGTCCTGCTCGGCGACTTCGCCGAACTGAAGGAAGGCGACGAGGTCAAGCGCACCGGCACCATCATGTCCGTGCCGGTCGGCGACGCCATGATCGGCCGCGTCGTCAACGCGCTCGGCGCGCCCATCGACGACAAAGGCCCTATCGCCACCACCGACCGCCTGCCCGTCGAGCGTCTCGCCCCCGGCGTGGTCGATCGCCAGGGCGTGCGCGAGCCCATGGCCACCGGCATCAAGGCCATCGACACCATGATCCCCATCGGCCGCGGCCAGCGCGAACTCATCATCGGCGACCGCCAGACCGGCAAGACCGCCATTGCGCTCGACACCATCATCAACTCGCGCGGCAAGGACCTGATCTGCATCTACTGCGCCATCGGCCAGAAACGCTCGTCCGTCGCGCAGATCGTCAAGACCCTGGAAGAGCATGGCGCGCTCGACTACACCGTCATCGTCGCCGCCACCGCGTCTGAGCCTGCGCCTATGCAGTACCTCGCGCCCTTCGCCGCATGCGCCATCGGCGAATACTTCCGCGACTCGAAGCGCCACGCGCTGGTCATCTACGACGACCTCTCCAAGCACGCCGTCAGCTATCGCGAGATTTCGCTCCTGCTCCGCCGTCCTCCCGGACGCGAGGCCTACCCCGGCGACGTCTTCTATCTCCACTCGCGTCTGCTCGAGCGCGCCTCCAAACTCTCGGACAAACTCGGCGGCGGTTCGCTCACTGCGCTGCCCGTCATCGAGACCCAGGCCGGTGACGTCTCCGCCTACATCCCCACCAACGTCATCTCCATCACCGACGGGCAGATCTTCCTCGAGACCGACCTCTTCAACTCCGGCGTCCGTCCTGCCGTCAACGTCGGCCTCTCCGTCTCGCGCGTCGGCTTCGCCGCGGCCATCAAGGCCACCAAGCAGGTCGGCTCCACGCTCAAACTCGACCTCGCCCAGTACCGTGAGCTCGCCGCCTTCTCGCAGTTCGGCTCCGACCTCGACAAGGTCACGCTGCAGCAGCTCAATCGCGGCCAGCGCCTCACCGAGCTCCTCAAGCAGCCGCAGTTCCAGCCCCTCTCCGCGGAGAAGCAGGTCGCCATCCTCTTCGCCGGCACGCAGGGCTTGCTCGACGATGTCGAGGTCCGCGACCTCCGCGCATTCGAAGACGGGTTCTATCCGTATCTTGAGTCCGCCGCGCCCGCCGTCCTCACCGACATCGCCACCAAGAAGGCCCTCGACGACGACATCAAAGCCCGCCTCACTGCCGCCATCAAGGACTATAAGGCCGGCTTCCTCGCAGGCTTGAAGGACAAAGAAGCGGTCGAGAAGAAAGCAGTCGCAGCCAAATAAACCATGGCCAACGTACTCGATCTCCGGCGCCGCATCCGCAGTGTGAAGAACACGCGGCAGATCACCAAGGCCATGAAGATGGTCTCGGCGGCCAAGCTGCGCCGCGCGCAGGACCGTGCCCTCCGCGCCCGTCCCTACGCGCAGATGCTCACCAGCGTCCTGGTCTCAATGGTCCGCCGGACGGATCTTTATAACGAGGAGAGCGGCGACATCAAGCACCCGCTGCTGGTCGCGCGCGAGGAGAAGAACGTCCTTGTCGTCGTCATCGCCGGAGACAAGGGCTTTGCCGGCGCCTTCAACTCGAACATCGGCAAGGCCGCGCAGAAGTTCATCGACTCCCGCCGCGCCCTCGGCCAGACCATCGACGTCGAGCCGGTCGGCAAGAAGGCCATCGGCCTCTACAAGAAACGCATCGCCGCCGCCAACTACGAGAAGACCGAGCGCCACTACGACAACGACCTCTCCACTCACTACGACGTGATCCGCCACCGCGCCCAGCCCATCGAACTCGTCGCCGAGCATCCCGGCATGCTCCTCAAGATCGAGATCGACGATGTCTCGGCGATGGCCCGCACCATCATTGAGCGCTACGAGCGCGCCGAGATCGACGCCGTCTACCTCGTCTACAACGAGTTCAAGTCCGTCATCTCGCAGCGCGTGGTCGTCGAAAAGCTGCTGCCCATCCAGAAGCTCGGCACGCATGAGATCACCGCCTTCGAAGAGATGAGCGAAGAACAGCGCGAGGCCGCAGCCCGCGCCGCCGCAACCTCCGGCGTCTCCATCCAGGTGCCGGACGACGCCGAGGTTGCTGAACAGGAAGCCACAAAATTCGGCACCTCCGAGGTCGACTACATCTACGACCAGCCGCCGGAGAAGCTCTTCCGCCATCTGCTGCCGCGCTACGTCGCCACGCAGATCTTCCACGCGCTGCTGGAGTCCGGCGCCGCCGAGCACGCCGCCCGCATGACCGCCACCGACGCCGCCACCAAGAACGCCGGCGACCTCATCGACTCGCTCACCCTCACCATGAACCGCGTGCGTCAGGCCGCCATCACCCGGGAGATCATCGAGATCGTCAGCGGCGCCGCCGCGTTGTAAAAAGTAGCAGCGGGCTTTAGCCTGCGGGAAATAGAAGTCGCAGAATTCGGGCTCTGTCCCCGGAGAGTTTTGTTAAGGGCACGCCTTCAGCCGCGCCGTACGAAGATCGCTAAGCCAAGGCGGCTTTAGCCGCTGAGGTCAGCAGCAAGCGCCAAAGGCGCGAAACATAACAGCCTAGGCCGACCGCAGGGAGGCCTAGGTGTGAGGTCAGAAATAGCAGGAGGGCTGAAAGCCCGACACATCGCGAAATTGCAATACGCAAGAAACTAGAGAAACCACTATGGCAGAAAACATCGGAAAAGTGATCTCCGTCAGCGGCCCGGCCGTTGACATCCAGTTTGAAGAAAAAAACATGCCGCCCATCTACCAGGCGCTGCGCATCGTCAGCGACGGCTTCACCGTCCCCACCCCGCTCGACATCGTGGTCGAGGTGCAGCAGCATCTCGGCGAGGGCCGCGTGCGCACCATCGCCATGGTGGCCACCGAAGGTGTCGTCCGCGGCATGAATGCCATCGACACCGGCGCCGGCATCTCCGTCCCCGTCGGTCGCGCCACGCTGGGCCGTGTGCTCAACGTCCTCGGCCAGCCCGTGGACGAGCTCGGCCCCGTAAACGCCACCGAGCACCGGCCTATCCATCGCCACGCCCCCGCCTTCGACGAGCAATCCACCTCGGAGGAGATGTTCGAGACCGGCATCAAGGTCATCGACCTCATCCAACCCTTTTTGAAGGGCGGCAAGATCGGCCTCTTCGGCGGCGCCGGCGTCGGCAAGACCGTCATCATTCAGGAACTCATCAACAACGTCGCCACCAAGCACGGAGGCTTCTCCGTCTTCGCCGGCGTCGGCGAGCGCACCCGCGAGGGCAACGACCTCTGGATGGAGTTTCAGGAGTCCGGCGTCATCGACCTCAAGGACTTCTCCAAGTCCAAGGCCGCGCTCATCTACGGCCAGATGACCGAGCCGCCGGGGGCCCGCCTGCGCGTTGCCCTCACAGGCCTCACCGTCGCCGAGTACTTCCGCGACGAAGAGGGTGCCGACACGCTGCTCTTCATCGACAACATCTTCCGCTTCACCCAGGCCGGCTCCGAGGTCTCGACCCTGCTCGGCCGCATGCCCTCCGCCGTCGGCTACCAGCCCAACCTCGCCACCGAAATGGGTGAACTGCAGGAGCGCATCACCTCCACGAAGAAGGGTTCGATCACGTCCGTGCAGGCGATCTACGTGCCCGCCGACGATTACACCGATCCCGCCGTTGCCGTTACGTTCGCGCATCTCGATGCGACCACGGCGCTCTCGCGCCCGATCTCGGAGCTGGGTATCTATCCCGCGGTCGATCCGTTGGCATCGTCGTCGCGCATCCTCGATCCGCAGATCATCGGCGAGGAACATTACGCGGTCGCGCGCGGCGTGCAAGAGACGCTGCAGCGCTACAAGGATCTG
>DATCBR010000327.1:0-4100 GCA_036511765.1 Acidobacteriaceae bacterium
TCAAAACGCAGACTGCTACCTTACAAGCCGCAGCTGACAAAGCTGCTGGAGATCGCGATGCTACTCAGAAAAGTTTCGATGCTTACGTTGCCGCTCACCCTGTTGGTGCTGTGTTCGTGTGCCACAACCCGAACAACGGCGGTAGCCGACTGCCCGCAGCCTCCCGCCCTGGAAGCAGCGGCGCGCGTGCCGGCGCCGGACCCGCAGCTGTTTCCGAAGTGCCTGCAGGAAGCCCTGCAGTCGACATCAGTTCCGCTCTCAGCACCATCGTGCGAGCAGCTGGCCGACTGGCTGGATTCGACCGAGAACTCCAAGAAGTAATCCCCCATGCCGACGGTAAGTAGACAGCAGCAGAAAGCTATGTTCGCCGCGGCGTCTGGGCACAGCACGCTCGGCATACCGCAGGGTGTTGGCAAGGACTTCGCCAATGCCGACATTGCCCGCGCGGCCCGCCAGCGTAGCTCGACGTTGCCGCAGCGCAAGCCGGCCTTCATGCGGCGCAGTGGATAAGCTGATCGTCAACGACCCGCGAACGCAGGCGTGGATGCACGCGCGCTCCGGCCTTCCTCGACAGTTCGACTTTCACAGCATAGCCCGCGAAGTCGATGGCGAGATCGTAAGCGCCTTCGGATTCGATAGCTTTCAAGAGAAGTCCTGTGCTCTGCACACTGCCACTGAGCGGCCGTATACCCGCGCGCTTCTGCAGGAAGTCTTCTGGACGATGTTCTGTCAGTGGGGATACGAGCGCTGTTATGCTATCATCCAGACGTCGAACGCTAAGTCATTGAATCTTGGTCGCCGCCTCGGCTTCAAAGCGGTAGGTGAGACGCCGGATCTCTGGTTCGGGGTTCTAATAAAAAAAGACTGTAAGTGGGTAGCACCACTGGAGAAACAGCGATCATGTCAGGCGGACCGACTCCCCCATCAGCCCCTTCACTAGGCACCCAGATCGGGCAGGCCAACCAGACGTTCGGGACCGCTACTGCCAATAGCGCCCAGGCGACCAATGCCGCGAACGCGTATAACACAAACGCCAACGCGAACCTGCAGTCGACGCTTGGCACGACGAACGCCAACGCTTCGTCGATCAGCAATCAAGCCAACTCGAATATGAATTCGTACGCGCAGAACTTTCAGCCTCTGCAGGCGCAGGAAGCTCAGCAGGCGTCGTCGTATGGCTCCGACGCAAACATCAAGAAACTGCAGGGTCAGGCGATCGGCAACGTCAATGCGGCCAATCAAGCCGGCCAGCAGAACAACGCCGCTGCCCTCGCGGCCGAGGGTGTAGATCCCGCAAGTATCCACGGTGGCGCAATACAGGCTGCTGGCAATGTACAAAATGCCGCCACCGCGGCCAACGCCGGCACGCAAGCCGGCATTCAAGGCCAGCAACAAGCATTCAACATGGCGAACACCGCCAACACTCTCGGTATGGGCGTGGGCGCAGCCGGGACCTCGGGAGCCGCCACCGGCGCGCAGATCGCGCAGGGCGGTCAACAGTCTGCGAACCAGACAGGCGCGACCGGAGTGCAGAACCTCTCGGGAGCGAACTCGATGCTGGGCGTCGCCAACACGGCGAATCAGAACTCGATGTCCGGCGTGCAGGATCAGTTCCAGGATCAGCAGACGTCTTACCAGGACGCTGCTGCCGCACAGGCCGCTCAGATGCAGCAGATCGGTCAGGTCGCTGGCATGGCCGCCATGATGGAAGAGGGCGGACCTATCACGTTCACGCGCGGCATTCCTGTATTTGCGAACGGCGGTGTGGTGGACAACTACAGCTACGTGCCGCCTCCGTTCCCGCAGCCTGCTCGTCCGCGCAATGTGCCGAACGCTACGCGGTTCTTGGCTGGCGGCAAGACTACGGACTACGCCGCGGGCGGACAGGTCATGCAGAAAGGCGCGCTTCCTACCAGCCCCATCCCGGGCTCGACTGACACGAAGCCCGCGCTTCTCACGCCGGGAGAGTTCGTCATGCCGCGCGACGTCGTGCAGCATTTGGGCAATGACCACTTCCATCGCTTGATTGACAAGACACGCGAGAAGGCGAATCTGCGCCGCGCGATCCCGATCCACCACCCTCCTCACGTGAGCATGCAATAACATGGGCGCAGGTGCAGGAATTTTAGCGGGGGCTGCTGGCGCAGCCGGCGCCATGTCTGGCGGGTCGAGCCCGCTTGCACAGGCGGCTATGAAGGGCATCAGTGGAATGATGAGCCCCGGTGGTTCGCCTGCGGGTCCTGCCGGGAACGGTGTCGTCAACAATAACCTGACTCCTCAGATGGGCGACGCCAACGCAGGCGCCGACTTGAACTCCGCGACCGCGTCGACAGGTCTTGCTGCTATGGCTGGTGGCGGCCCAGTGCCGTCGCATCCGATGTCGCACCCGGATCATCCTCTGTGGCCTTTGCTACACCACGTTTCTGGAGCCGGCGGTGGTAGGGGAGACATCCCACCGCAGATGGGCATCCCCACTATGAAGCCGCCCACGCTACAGCAACCGCCGCAGAAGGAGCCTAGCTTCACGCAGACCGGGATGACTCAAATGTCCAAGGGCGGTGTTGTGACGCCTGTCAGCAAGATGCCGCCAACCGGCCCGCTGCCGGCGAACTTTGGCAGCGCGCGCAACTATCAGGGTGGTGGCCCGGTGATTGGTATGAACTCTGGTGCCATGACTCGTCACCCCGCGTTTATGCGTGGTGCGATCCAGGCTTCCCCCGGTCGCTCCATGGGGCAAGGCATCACGCCAGCGTCGGATGAAGGGCAGATGCTCACCATGGACGGCGGCGGCTCTGTGCCTGATCCGCAAGCCGCGGCGAAGAAAGCCTACTTCGTTCACGGCGGCGGTCCGGAATCTGGTGTTCCTGTGGTGCTAGGCCACGCTGCCGGCGGTGTGGTCGAGGGCTACGATGACGGTGGTCAGGTTGGTTCTCTTGGTATGCCGCCAGCTGGTACGGCGTGGACTCCTATGCAGCCGGCTCAGTCGGCGTCTAACAACGGGATGACCCGCGGCACTGGTTTCGTCGGTGGCATGGGAGAGGGCATGGGTGTGATGAAGAACATCCAGGACAACTGGCGTCAACACGAAGCCCGTAACTCTATTGAAGATGCGCAGAGCACTCAGGAGAAGGCTCAGCGGGATGCTTATCGTCAGGCCAACGGACTTCCAACAGACGACGAACAGCAGAGCGGTGGCGGTGTCATGGGTGCTGTTCACGATCACGTGAGCAAGTTTTTCGACATGCTTCATGGGAAGTCCCTAGATGACAAAGCGAATATCAATACTCAACCTCTCGGCGGGTCGACTGTCGCCGGCCAAGGGCAAGCCATCCAAGCGCCCGTTCAGCCAGCAGCCTCGTCCCCGCCTGCACCGGCCCAGCCCGGGGCTGCGCCCCCTGCTCAAGTTCCCGGAGCCGGCGCCGCGCCGCCCGGCGCAGGTGGTCCGCCTCCCGGCGCCGCGCCGCCCGCGCCTCAAGGTCCCGCCCCCGGCGCCGCGCCGCCCAGCGGTGCTGCACCTGTCGCAGGAGTGCAAGGTGCGTCCGCAGGACAAGGGGCCGCGCCTCCGACGGCCGCCCCGAGCACGCCTGCTGGTGTTGCCGCGAAAACGAACCAAGGGGCAATAGCCTCCGGAGCTGACCCCGCGCAGGCGCAAGCATCCGCGACTGCTGCCGGCGACGCTGCCGCGACGCTGAAACCAGGATCGACGCCAGCTCAGGTCCCTGGACAGGGTGGCACGCCTGAGTCTTTGACCCACAAAGATTGGGAGGATATGGAAGCCGCTAAGTGGAAAGCAGCTCGCGCTGCTACGAACGCCGGCATGGACGGCAACCAGGTCTATCAGTCAATGACGCAGCTGCAGACCGCACACTTCCAGGGTCAATACCTGAAGTGGATCGGCAGCGCCACGACTGCGTTGCAGAGCGGCGATCAGGATCAGGTCGAGAAGTCACTGAAGGCTGCAAGTTACTACCTTCCAAACGGTAAGCCGCTTGAGCTGCACAAAGCGACGGCTGATGAAGCGACGACTAATAAAGTCGCGCCTGGCACTTTCATTGTCGACAACCCGTTCTATGGTATGCCTGGACACAGCAACCCCAACG
>DATCBR010000328.1:0-2582 GCA_036511765.1 Acidobacteriaceae bacterium
TTGCAGTTCCGCGCTGAGTCGTTCAACACCTTCAATCATTCGGAGGCGAGCGGGATCAACAACACGTATACCGGTCCCGGCAACTCGACGTTTGGTCAGGTGAACTCGTTCTACGATCCCCGCAGTCTGGAGTTCGGCGGCAAGTTCATCTTCTAAGCGCAACCCTTAACCCGAGGCGCGGCAGAGATATCTCTGCCGCGCCTTGGCTATCTGTGGTGAGTTTCAGTTATGGGCAGCGAGAGATTGCAGGCGAGCGTGGGGCCGCGTAGTGTGGTGGAGCGCGGTCTATGGAGGTCGAGTGACGGGGTCTGGTTGGCATAGATGGTTGTCGTGCGCAGGCGCGGTGGTATTCGCTGCCGTGTTTGTTATGCCGGCGTTTGCGCAGGGAATCGACAGGACAACCGCGATGGCCCTTGAGCAACAGGGCCGCAATGCAGACGCGGAGCAAGTGTGGCAGGCGCTGGTTCAAGCCAATCCAAAAAACGCAGAAGCACTTGCGCACCTGGGACTGCTGGAGGCGCGACAGGAGCACTATGACGCAGCTGCGGAGTACGACCGCCGAGCCATGAAGGCGAACCCCAATCTTCCGGGCGTTCGGTTGAACCTTGGGCTCGCACTCTTCAAGGCAGGAAAGTTCTCGCAGGCCATCCCGATCTTTACGGCGGAGCTGCGACTGCATCCCGGCGACCAGCGGATGACCATCCTGCTGGGGATGTGCCACTACGGCATGGGGGATTATCTGGTGGCGGTGCCCTACCTGGAGAAGGCAGCGGCGAAGGATCCGCAGAACCTGGAACTGCGGCTAACGCTGGCACACAGTTGCCTGTGGAGCAAGCAGTACAAGTGCGTGACCGATGTAAGCAAGCAAATCCTGACGTTGAATCCTGAGTCCGCGGAGGCGGACATGCTGACCGGTGAGGCACTCGATGCTCAGGGTGACGATGCGAGTGCAGTCGAGCAGTTTCGTGCGGCAGTGCGGGTGAACCCGAAGCAGCCGGACGTGCACTTCGGGCTGGGATACCTGCTCTGGAAGCAGAGGCAATTTGCCGACGCGGCGGCCGAGTTTGCTGCGGAAGTGGCAAACGATCCAGCTCAGACTCAGGCGTTGGCGTATTTGGGCGACTCCTATCTGCAGATGGAGCAATATGACAAGGCCGAGCCGGAACTTGTGCGGGCTGCTGCGGCGGCGCCTGCGATGGCGATGGTGCACCGCGACCTCGGAGTGCTGTATGCGAAGACCGCGCGAAACGACGTCGCGGTGAAGGAGTTAGAGAAGGCGATCGCCTTGAACGCTGAGGACGCGTCGACGCACTTTCAACTGGCGCGGGCCTATCGGGCACTGGGACGCGCGAACGATGCAAAGGTGGAGTTCGCTATCGCCGGCAGAATGAACAAGCAGGCGGACGAGGCACTTACCCAGAAGATGAGTGGCGCTCCTGCGCCGAAGCCGTAGTGGCTGATCGGTAACGGCAAGGCGTTCTCCGGGGGGGAGCGCTGTCAGGGCCTGGAGACGGTCGGGTAGACCTTGATCCAGTGGTTGCGCATCGTGGCATGGACCTCGGCACCTGCTGTGGTGGAGACGATGACCGTAGTCGGCTCAATAGGCATATGACAGGCGACGCAGCGGGACGTGATGCCGATGCCGATTTGCTTCGATTCGGGGCAGGCCTGCCACCTGTGGCAGCTGAGGCACTTTTCGGAGTAACTCGCAGCGGCTCGTTCAGGCGCGTGGGTGTCGTGGCAGGTGGAGCAGGTCATGTTGGCCGACTCACGGAAGCAGCGGCTGCGTTCGAGCAGGCCAACCTGGTTGCCATGGACGTCGGGATGCTCGACGGGGGCGACGTCGAGCCGCCGGAAGTACTTGCTGAGCGGCTGGCCGGGCACGTAGGAGAATGCCGTGGCGAGTGGCTCGCGCGCGATGCCGTTGTGACAGAGCGCGCAGAGGTCGATCTGTCGGTCCCGAGAGAACTTTGCGGGGTTGAGAATGGCGGCAGCGGCAAGTTCGCTTTCGATTTTAGGATCGGGTTTGGAGGGGTGTGCCACGCGCTCAGCTTCGAGCGCCACATGCTTTGCGCCGGGGCCGTGGCAGGTCTCGCAGCCGATGCCGGGCTCGAAGGAAGCACGATCGAAGCGGTTGGTATCGGGCGAGTCAGACCGCGGGCGGAGATAGCTCGCATGGCACTCCATGCAAGCAGGGTAGATGGGGCGGGAGAAGTTGGCGGTTCCGTCGTCGTATCCCGGGCTGTTGATCCAGCGGTGGCCGGCGGTCCAATAGCTTACGGGGAGTTCGAAGAGCTGGTCGCCCTGCCAGTAGAGAAATGTCTGGACGCGCTTGCCGGAGCCGGTGACGATATCGATACTCTCGCGTTGCCGCTGCAACTGCGTCCCGAAGCCAGTGATGGCGGTCTCATAGTAGCGGCCTGCTTCGTGGTCCATACGGAACTGTAGCGAGGGTTCGCCGCTGTCGTTGTTCGGGGCGACGATGGTGAGGACATTCGTGCCGGGGGCGAAGGAGCCGTGGACCGATTCCGGAGTCGGCAGCTGCGAGGTGAAGCGATGCGCAGTGCGTAGATAGCTGAGCG
>DATCBR010000329.1:0-16213 GCA_036511765.1 Acidobacteriaceae bacterium
CTCGGGCGACAACGGCAGCGGGGTCAACTGGTCGCTCACCTGTTCGCAGATTGCCGCAATCAACTCCGCATCCATCCCCAGGATCGCCGCCATCGCACCCTGGCCTGCCGGGACTGCCTCCTGCATGTAGCGTCCGCGCAGCCGCACCGCGCGCACGGCATCGGCAAAGCTCAGCGTGCCGGCTGACACGTGCGCCGAGTACTCTCCAAGCGAGTGCCCTGCTCCGATTGCCGCGCTTACACCATGCTCTGCGAGCACCCGCGCCGCCGCGGTGGAGACAGTCAGGATCGCCGGCTGCGTGTGTTCCGTCAGCTTCAGCGTGTCTTCAGGGCCGAAAAAAATCAGCTCGGTAAGATGGAACTCCAGCGCTGCGTCGGCTTCCTGGAAGATCGCGCGCGCCGCTGGAAATGACTCATACAGTTCGCGACCCATGCCGACAAACTGCGACCCCTGACCGGGAAAAAGAAGCGCTGTTTTGTTCATCACCCGCCTATCGTATATCACCTGTTCGGGCGATTGATGGAGCACTGCCGATCCCGCGCAATCGGAATCGCGGTCCTGCGCTTTTGTGCAAGGGCCGCACCCGCGGCGAT
The DNA here is from genome assembly GCA_036511765.1 of Acidobacteriaceae bacterium. Lineage (GTDB taxonomy): Bacteria > Acidobacteriota > Terriglobia > Terriglobales > Acidobacteriaceae > Edaphobacter. The sequence continues at coordinate 594 of DATCBR010000329.1, forward strand.
CACGAAGAGCTTCGCTCTCCGTCAGTTGGATTGATCGGGCCCCACCGGTCTAGATGCCGACTCCGCAGTCGGGCTCCGGCAGTTCATCCCCGGAATGAGCATATATGTCATACGGCGTGCGGCGATTGAACTTGTATCGCGCGCGCATCTCGCGGCCCACGATCAGTCCCAAGGCCACGGCGCCAAGCGCGGCCGAGATCCATCCCACTGTCTTCAGCAGATTGGAATCTTCCACCTCTGCCTCGTCGCCCATCCTGTCCATTGTCTCGTTCGTCACTTCAACCGCCCGCGGGCCATCCGCCTCGTCGCGCGCGACTGTCGCAAATGGGCCGACGGGGCCGCGCCTGGGGAGGAGCCTCATGCCAGTCATGATAGCGCACGCGAGATGCGGATCGAAAATGAATTCCCCGCAATACAGTGCCACATTTGTGGGAATGGAATTTAGAATTCCAGCCGAAGGCCCATCTGCACCTGCCGCTGTTGCGCCTGGCTGGTGCGGGAGGAGGTGTATGCGCCAAAGGGCGGCGTATTCAGCCCCTCGCATGCGATTGTCTTCGCATCCTGGAAGACCAGTGTTGTGACACCTGTTGTTCCGCCTGAAACCGGACAGCCCGCCGCCGGCGCTCCTACCAGCAACGCCCTCTGCTCCACGCCGGAGTAGTTGAGGTGGTTCATTACGTTGAAGCCTTCCACCGCGGCACGCAGCCAGACCCCGTCCCTCCATAGGTGGAAGCTGCGACTCAGGCGCACGTCCAGGTTCAAACGGTCCGGCAGGCGCAGCGTATTGCGGCCAATGGTGGGCAGCACCACGCTTCCGCCGGAGCCATTGATGCTCTCTCGTCCGCCCGACAGCCTGCGTCCGCCAAAGATGTCGTAGCTGTAGCCGCGTCCGCTCGATTCGTAAAAAATGGCGCCCACCGACCAACCATCCGCCAGCCGCCAGGCCGTTCGCTCCGCCGCGGGAAGCGCACCGCCCCGCTCGATGGCGGCCGTCAATCGCGGCGACCAGACCACCATTGCGGCGAGACGGTGCGGGAAGTTCAGCGCCGACAGCGCCTTGTCATACCGCACCTGGAACGGGTCGAACTGCCCATTGGTGCGTGGGACCGCGCCGCCGTTCTGGCCAAAGTCGATTGCCTTGGACCATGTCCAGCTCACGCGAAAGTCCAGGCCGCGCCCGCCGCTGTACCCGGACAGCGCCGATCCCAGCCCCCGCCGGGCCTCGATCGTGAGGCCGTGATACGTTGCATTTGCGTTGGAGACGATGTCCGTCACCGGGCCGAAGTCCGTCGTGACGCGCGTGGAGTACACCGGCACATAGAAGATCTCGCCATCGCGCACCCCCGCTGCGCCTGTCCCGCCCAAAAGCTGGAACCCGGCCATTGTCTTCGACGGCGCAATGTTGATGTCAACCGAGTTCGGTAACTGACGGTCGAGGTTCATCACGTAGGCTGCGCGGGCCAAAATACCGCCCCACACGCCATGCTCCAGTTCCACAGTTCCCTGCTCCACCATCGGCAGCCGGAACCTGCGGTCGAAGACCATCGCCGAAGTTGTCGCTGCCACCACACCGGACGGCTGCGCCAGGAACGAACATGGGTAGCCAAAGCCGACGCTGGGCATCTGCGGGCATGAGATTTCTGTCGTCGGCGTGGTCCGCACCCGCACGGTCGACTGCGGCAACGCGGTATCGATCAGCGCCGCGCGCACCGTCGCACCGGGCAGCTTTCCGTAATACACGCCCAAGCCCGCGCGCAGCACGCCGCGACCAGTGCCGAAGGGCGCCCAGTCCAGCCCGATCCTGGGGCCGAAGTTGTTGCGGTCTTGCGGAAAGGTGTTGGTCGCGCCCACGCGACCAAAGATTGCGTCCAGCGCAGCGTTCGGCTGCTGCGGCGGCGGCAATTGTTGCAGCTCATACCGCATTCCCAGGTGCAGTGTCAGCCGTGCGGCAACCCGCCAGTCGTCCTGCACGAAGGCCGACCACTCGCGCGTCTTCCAGCTCACGCGCTGCTCGCCAAAGCTCTGTGAATACGACCGGAAGCAAAAGTCATGCACGGCGGAATAGATCGACGGGCACGCGCCGTTGGGATACGCATTTACGCCGTAGGTGTAGTCCGTGATCCAGTCCACCAGCCCGCCCGCGCGGCCGCCAATCGCGCCGCTGTCGTAGTTGAACGTTCCCTCCGCGTTCGTCAGCGAGTCGGTCTCATCTGTCAGCCAACTGGCATCGCCGCCCATCTGTACCAGGTGCCGGCCCTTCACCCACGCCAGCAGGTCAGCAATCTCTATCCGCCGCTCATCGGGATAGGCGTGCTGCCCCAGGGCTGCCGGCGTGCCGAAGACGAACCCATTGGGGCCGATCGCCACCTCGGGCGGCAGACCGCCCGGTCCGATATTTGGTTCCTGCGCCAGCGGCGCTTCAGGCGCCTCATACTTCAGCTCATGCCCCATCTGCGCGCGCACTTCGTTGCTCAGGTCCGGTCGCAGAAACTCCACCCAACGCGCCACCCCGGCGTCCACTTGTCCATTGCTCGATCCAATGCTCGCCACCCCACGGTCCACGACTGCTCCGGTGCGCGCAGCACCGGGCCCGCTCCAGCGCACACGGTTGTACTCGAGGCTCGCGCGGCTTTTTGCTCCAAGCTGCCAGTCCATTCGAGCAAAGTTGACGGTCTGGTCTGCGTGCCGCGCCACCTTTCCGGTCAGGCTGGCCAGATAGCTTAATGCGCGATCGGTCTGTGTCTGCGTCACGCCACGGTTCGCCAGCAGCGCTGTCTGCGTCCCGGTGAGCGTATAGAAGCCCGCATACCCCGGCGACGAGATGGCCGGAAAATTCCTGCGCTCCGCATCGAACGCATAGAAGTAGAAGATGCGCGACGTCTCAGCGCCACTCGCCTGTCGCGGATGCGACCCGATCATTGCGTTCTCATCCGCGTTCATCCGCGCAGATCCGCGGTCATCTTCTTCCCACAGCGGCCCGCCGATGCTCCCGCCGAACTGCTGCCGCATGTCCTGGGGATGCACCAGTGCGCTGGTCGTCACGCCGTTGCTGTATGTCTGCGCCAATGCAAACGGGTCCATCGCCGACCAGGCGCTGTCTCGCGCCGTGTAGAAGACCATGCCATGCAGCGTGCTGCCGCCGGAGCGCGAAACCGTCGTCACGACTCCGCCTACGCCGTGGCCGTAGAGCGCCGAGCCATACTCCGCCGCGCTCGCCTGCGCGCCCACGCGAAACTCGCGCACCGCCGCGCCGGAAAATGCATATGACGAACCCGCGCGCCGGCCGCCGCCTGCCAGGGATCGCGTGACGCTGCCCGGTCCGGCGGCCCTGTCGCGCACCTCGTCAGACCCCGTATCCAGGTCTTCCTCCACGCCGGTGCCCACGCGACCGCCGCTGAAGTCCTCATCTCCGGAGACTCCGTCGATGCGCGTGCTGTTCTGGGCAGTGTCCACGCCGCGGAAGCTCACCTCGTCCGCGCTGTCGTCCTGTTGGGCAGCGGCATTTGCGCCGGCAACCGTCAAGGCCGTGCTGCGCCACTCACCGCCGGTGATGGGCAACGCGTCCAGTTCACGCTCAGCCACATTGCGCTCTCCGCCCGCCGGCGCCGGCGCAGAAGGTAGATTCATGCCGGAGAGGGCCGCGCCCGGATGCAGCTCGACCTCCGTCACCTCTCCGAGGCTGACAGGTACCGTTGCACCGCCGCCGTCGTCCTCGAGCGTGATCGAATACTCTCCGACTGGCATTCGCGGCAGCAGGAACTCGCCCCGCGACCCGGTCCGCGCACGCTGCTCCATCCCTGTGTCTGTGTCCTGAGCAACTACCGTCACGCCCGGCACTCCGGAGCCACCGGCGGTCAGCACGCGCCCGGCGATCGCGCCGTCCTCTGCCGACTGCGCCCAGCAGTTGACGCCGCAGATCGGGAGCATCAGGACTGCCGCCCACATGGTCAGGCGGGCTACAACGCCGATTGTGTGGAGAGCACTGGGCGCGCCAGTCCCTGCGCAGTGCGAACCACCCGCCTGCGCCCTCCGATTCTGCCTGCGGGAGAGAGAGCTCACTTTGTATTGCCTGCGCTACAGCTCGACTGAATTCAACGCAACTGCCCGTTCGGCGCTCCCGGGAATTTGCCTGGGAATTGCGCCGCTGAGGAGCAGCCGCAGACTACCTGCTTTTCCCGCGCAATGGAAGCTAAAACCGCGCCGCCCGGAATCGAGCGGAGTGGCACTCTTCCATGCGCCATCACATCCGCACACAGGTATGCGCATCGTAGAGCCATAAAAAATGGGCGGCAGCCCATTGGCCACCGCCCATGCTCGCAAACGAACTGCCTGGAAGTGGAACTTCGCTGCCAGTTCCAACTGGCGCGGTGTGAACAGGAAGCCCGAGCTATTGGAGCTGGTGACGGCGCCCAGCATCGCGTTGCCGCCGATGGCGCCCCCCATGCTGGCACTCCCGTGTCAATGGGAGGTTACGATGGCGTTCGTCCGGTGCAATTAAACGAGGTGGGCCGCGGGTAAGCGCTACGCGCAACTCCCTCTCGCTTGTATTCCTCGTATGTCTTCGGCCGACTCCACGGTCAGCTAGACTTGAAAGAGAAAATGTTTATCGATGAGGCAAAGATCCGCGTCAAGGCGGGCGACGGCGGCAACGGCTGCATGGCCTTCCGCCGGGAGAAGTTCGTTCCCCGCGGCGGGCCCTCCGGCGGCGACGGAGGCCACGGCGGCGACGTCCTGATGTCCTCGTCGCTCTCCCACAACACCCTGGTCCACTTCCGCTTCAACCCGGAGTGGAAGGCGCCGCGCGGCATCCACGGCGAAGGCTCCAACTGCTCCGGCGCATCCGGCGAGCCCGTCATCCTTCAGGTCCCCGTCGGCACCCTGCTCTACGACGACGCAAACGGCGAGCTGGTCCACGACTTTGCCCAGCCCGGCGAGACCATCGTCATCGCGCGCGGCGGACGCGGCGGACGCGGCAACCAGCACTTCGCCACCCCCACCCACCAGGCCCCGCGCGAACACGAACTCGGCCGCCCGGGCGAGGAGCGCGCCTATCGCCTTGAACTGAGACTCCTCGCCGACGCCGGCCTCGTCGGCTACCCCAACGTCGGCAAATCCACGCTGATATCGCGCCTCTCCGCCGCCCGCCCCAAGATCGCCAACTACGCCTTCACCACGCTCGAGCCCAACCTCGGCGTCGTCCAGGTGGGCGAGTTCCCTCACACCCAGTCGTTCACCGTCGCCGACCTGCCGGGCCTCATCGAAGGCGCGCACCTCGGCCACGGCCTCGGCATCCAGTTTCTTCGCCACATCGAGCGCACGTCCGTTATCGTCCATCTCGTCGATGTATCGGACGCCTCCGCAACGGAAGGCACCGACCGTCCCGATCCGGTCGCCGACTTCAAGACCATCACCGCTGAACTCGCCGCCTTCGACGCGGAACACAGGTCCGCCCCCGCCCTTGCCGCGAAGCCGACTCTATTGGTGGCGGCAAAGGTCGATGTCGCCAATCCCGACAAGCTCAAGAAGCTGACCGCATTCGCCAAACGCCGCAAGCTGCCCTTCTACTCCATCTCCGCCGTTACTGGCGAAGGCATTGAGAAGCTGAAGTACGCCATTGCCGAGATGGTCGCACAACACCGTCCCGCGATCGACCTGACAGCGATGAAAGATGCGGCCCCCGCCATCTACAAGCCGGCAAAGGCGAAGGCGGCCTATCCGCCGCCCGCGCCCAACGCCCGGGGCCGCGCACGTTGAGTGCCCTCTGGCGTCCAATACCCTGTACCTAGTACCCTGTATCCAGCACCTCGACAGGATCACTGAATGAAGCTTCGCAACGCCGCCTCTGCCGTCGTCCTGCTCCTGACGGCAGCCGCCTCCCATGCCCACGCACAATCCCAGGGCAACTTCGGCCTCTACCTCAATCCGCTGGCCACCCGCATTTCGAACTCCAAGGTGGATCCCGGACCCTATTCCTTCCTCGGCCCTAACGACACCTCCCGCATGTTCTGGGGGGTCCAGATGGGCGGCTACTATGACTTCTTCCACTCCGGCCCGCTTGCCGCCGGCGTCACCGTCCGCTTCTCCGACCAGCACGCCGCCAACGCCGGCATGCGCGACTTCCAGGTCGGCGCTCGCGTCTCCGGAGCGGTCGGCACACGCCTTCGTCCTTACGTGGAGGCCACGGTCGGCGACGCTTCCACCAAGCCGGAGAAGTCCAAGGTCCGCGTGAGCAAAGCGGCCTACGCGGTCTACGGCGGCGTGGACTATTCGCTTGCCCGTCATGTCGACCTGCGCGCCATTGAAGTCGGCTATGGCTCGGTCACCACCGTGTCAGGAGCTACTGTCGGCCAGGGCGATGGCTCTACAGTTTCCGCCTCCAAGCTGCTGAGCTTTTCGTCAGGCTTCGTCTTCCGCTTCTAGTACCGGTATAACCACCATCTTCTTCTGCTATGAGCGCCAGTCCCTCACTGCGAATCATCAGGGTTGAAGACCGCGGGGATTCTCGTGGAGTCAGCTTCACTGTGCCGCTTTCGTCGCTGGACTTCCTGGGTTCGGTCCGCGATGCGCATATCGCCGACATCCTTCCCGGCGCGATCCGCGGCAATCACTATCACAAGCTTCGCCGCGAGGTGATCTGTCTTCGTTATGAAGACCGATGGTCTCTGCACTGGGACTCAGGGGCCGATACGAAAATACGAACTGAGACCTTTGCTGGATCCGGCCTTGTCCTCGTGGAGATAGAACCACTGGTCTCCCACGCGGTCCGCAACGACGGGTGTTCAACGATCCACATGGTTGGTTTCTCTGACCTCAGGTTCGATCCCGCGTCCAGACTCGTACGCAAGAGAAGTGGCCCGAAAATCTTTGGCGGAACAACCTGCCCATCGCATGGCGAGAGGTTCCTCGTCCCTTGGACCCAGCACCTAGTACCTTGTATCAATGCGCCTCGCGCTCTTCGGCGGCACGTTCGATCCCATCCACCGCGCCCACCTGCGGGTCGCCCAGGCGGCCGCGGACGCCTTCGCCCTAGACCGCGTCCTCTTCGCACCCACCGGCCGTCAGCCGCTGAAGTCTGAAGCCGCCCAGGCATCCTTTGAAGACCGCCTGGCCATGCTTTCCCTCGCTATCGCCGAGTATTCCAACGAACAACGGACAGCGGACAACGAACAACCTGACCGCTTCGCCGTCTCCGCGCTTGACGCCCCCCGCCCCAGCGGTGCGCCCAATTACACCGTCGACCTCCTCGAAGATCTCGCCCGCACCATGCCGCATGCCGAACTCTTCGCCATCGCCGGTGCAGACAGTTTTCTTACGCTGGCACAATGGCGCGCGCCGGAGCGCGTCCTCACCCTCGCCGAATGGATCGTCGTCTCCCGCCCCGGCCTCGACCTCACGCCGGCTTTTCTCGACCGCCCCGAATTCGCGCCACTCGCCCTGAGCACAGAACAGCGCGCCCGCATTCGTCTCCTCCCCGGCATCCACGAGGACATCTCCGCCACCGCCCTGCGGGAACGCCTGCATGACGCCGCAGATAATTCCAATGAGGACACCGCATTGGGCCAGTGGCTCTCACCTTCCGTCGCCGCCTACATCCGCGATCATCATCTCTACCGCTAAGCGAGCAGCCGGGTGGGTTGCCTCTTTGTCATTCCGCAGTCCCGCTCTGCGGGACGAAGGAATCTGCTTTTCCTGACAACTGAGAACTTCCCACTGAGAACGGTACACTCCCCTCATGGCGCGCGACAACAGCACCGATGCACCCAGCCTCGCCGACCTCTGGCTGAAGCGCATACCCGCCACGCAGTCTCGCGCAGCAGGTGCCGCTCCACAGCTCGACCTCCTCTTCTCCGCACCCGCTGCTCCCGCACCTGAACCACCGCCCCGCCGCATCTTCTCCGTCGCCGAACTCGTCTCGACCATTCGCGGCCGTCTCGAGCATGACCACCCCGACGTCCTCGTCGAGGGCGAGATCTCCAACTGCCGCGCCGCCGCCTCCGGCCATCTGTATCTAACTCTCAAAGACGGCGACGCGCAGCTCCCCGTCGTTCTCTTCCGTAATCAGGCTCAGCTCCTCCGCTTTCGGCCGCAGGACGGGATCGCCGTACTCGCCCGTGGCCGCATCTCCATCTACGAGCCGCGCGGTCAGTTGCAGCTCATCGCCGAATCGCTCGAACCCCTCGGCGCCGGCGCCCTTCAGCTCGCCTTCGAACAACTCAAGGCCCGCCTCCTCGCCGAAGGCCTCTTCGACTCCACGCGCAAGCGCCCGCTGCCCGCCTTTCCGCGATGCGTCGGCGTCATCACCTCTACCGCCGGCGCTGTGCTGCATGACATCATCAAGGTCACGCGCCGCCGCCACGCCCGCCTCAACCTGCTCGTCTACCCCGCCGCCATGCAGGGGGCCGGCTGCGCAGCCTCCATCATTGCCGGCATTAATTTCTTCAACGCTCATCCGGACCGCGTCGACCTCATCCTCATCGCTCGCGGCGGCGGGGCTCTCGAGGATCTCGCAGGCTTCAACGACGAGGCTCTCGCACGCGCCATCGCCGCGTCGGGTCTCCCCGTCGTGTCGGCTGTGGGACATGAGACCGACTTCACCATCGCGGACTTCGTCGCCGACCTGCGCGCGCCCACGCCCTCCGCAGCCGCCGAGATCATTACCGCCGCCCAGCACCGGATCGAAGACCGCATCGCCGCGCTCGATGCCCGCGTCCTCCGCGCCGCGCGCTATCACCTCGTGCTCTCGCGCCAGCGGCTCGCGTCCGTCTCCGTCCCCGCCATGCGCGCGCGCCTCGAATCTCTCCTTGGCCGCCGCACCCAGCGCCTCGACGACCTCTGCTATCGCCTGGAATCCGCCGCCTCCCGCCGCCTGCGCATTCGCTCGACACAACTCTCTCAACTCACCGCACGCCTCGCGCGGCACAACCCAACCGCGCGCCTCGCGCTCACCCGCCGCCGCCTCGACCGCGCGAACGATTCGCTACGCCGCCTCGCGCAATCCGCACTCAACGCTCGCACCACTCGCCTCGACCGCGCCTCCACGCGCCTCCATGCACTCTCGCCTCTCGCCGTCCTCGACCGCGGCTACGCCCTCGTCTTCGACGCAAATGGAAAACTCCTTCGCCGTGCAGCAACCGCAAAGCCGGGTCAATCTATCCGCGCACGGCTCTCTCAGGGTGTTATCGAGGCCGAAGTTAAATCGACCTCTGACGAGTGAGCTTGCGCCTTGCATCCCCCTCGAATCATGAACCTTGCGTAACTCGAACCTAGTAACCTAACCCTTGATGAAAAAACTCTTCGGTACTGACGGCATCCGCGGCATCGCGGGCCAGCCCCCACTCGACGACCGCACCGTCTACGCAATCGGCCTCGCTCTAGCCCACCACCTCAAGCCCGCCACCGAAGGCGCTTCTCCGCGCGTCCTCATCGGCATGGATACCCGTGAGTCGAGCGACTCGATCGCCGCCACTCTCACCGCCGGCCTCGCCGCCGGAGGCGCCCAGGCCGAATCCGCCGGCGTCATCACCACGCCCGCCATCGCCTACCTGGCACGAGTCCGCAAATTCTCCGCAGGCATCGTCATCTCCGCCTCGCACAATCCCTGGCATGACAACGGCATCAAGCTCTTCGGCCCCGACGGCTACAAGCTGCCCGACTCCACCGAGCTCGCCATCGAATCCGAAATCTTCTCTCGCCTCGAAGCGTCGTCTTCCTCGAACCCCGAACCTCGAACCTCGAACCTACCCGCGGACGACTCCACCCGCACCGATTACCTCAAGTTCCTCCTCGCCGCCGTCCCCGGCCTCTCCCTCGACGGCAAAAAGATCGTCGTCGACTGCGCCAACGGCGCCGCCTCCGCCATCGCACCGCAGCTCTTCGCCGAATTGAACTCGAACGGCGGCGGCGAGACCATCTTCACCCACTGCTCGCCCGACGGCCGCAACATCAACCACCACTGCGGCGCGCTTCACCCGGAGATCGTAGCCAAAGAAGTTACAAAACATCGCGCGGATATGGGCATTACATTCGACGGCGACGCCGACCGCGCCCTCTTCGCCGACCACACCGGCAAGATCGTCAACGGCGACGCCGTCCTGCTGCTCGCCGCGCGCGACCTCGCCGCCCGCGGCCTGCTCGCCGCATCCACCGTCGTCGCCACCACCATGTCCAACATGGGCCTCGAGGCCGCGCTGCGCAAGAGCGCCATCACCATGCTCCGCGCCCCCGTCGGCGACAAGTACGTCCTCGAGCAGATGCAGGCCACCGGCGCCTCCCTCGGCGGCGAGCAGTCCGGCCACATCATCTTCTCGGGCCGCTCCACCACCGGCGACGGCCTCCTCACCGCGCTCCTCGTGCTCGACGTCATCCACCGCAGCGGCCGCTCGCTCGCCGACCTCACCGCCGACCTCAAGACCTTCCCCCAGGTCATCGTCAACGTCCCCGTGCGCGCCAAGCCCCCGCTCGACCAGATCCCCGCCGTCGCCCAGGCCATCGCCGCCGCCGAGCGCGACCTCGCCCAGTCCGGCCGCGTCGTCATCCGCTACTCCGGCACCGAATCCCTCGCCCGCGTCATGATCGAAGCCGAATCCGAACCCGACATGCACCGCCACGCCACCGCCATCGCCTCCGCCATCCGCGCCGAGCTCGGAAGCTAGTTCGTAGCTACGATCTCTTTGCAAGTAACGAGGTGTCTCGTCCGCTTTCTTCAACGGACGAGACGTCCCTGCCTTAGGCAGCCCGCTCCCATACTCGGACCAGAGAGCTTACTGAAGGCTCCAACTCGCTCTCTAGTTTCGGGTTCGGCGTGCGCTCGATATATGTCTTACCTGTCACGGTATCGAGGTACCCCATCTGCTCGAGAGACAAAGCCAAGCCCTTATGTCGCGCCGCCTTTTCCATCACCTGCAAAATGATGCCAATGACACGGTCCGGCCTAGTATCTTTGCACATCCCAAACTTCCACATCATGAGCGCGCCATCCACCTCGACATAGAGCTCAGGCTGGAGATTAACAGCAACATCAGTCGAGGCCAGATATTGCATGCGAGGACTGGATAGGATTTTCAGCTTCCGATTCCCGAACACAGATCGAAACGCTTTAAACACCCTTGTGTTGGAGGCAATCCTCGCATCATTCAGCTTGTCGGTCCAGGATGCGATTATGCAGGCCCCTCGCAACGCTGCGAGCTTCTCATCCAAGCTCCCATTCGGGCAGAGCTTGCCCCTGATCAAGCGAAGCGCGGGGCTGTAATAGATCATCATGCCTTTTGAAGCTTCAGTGGTGTTTCGTTTATACCGCCTGACAACAGCGGCTTGCCCCTCGGGCGTTTTAGCTTCGAGAAAATCGCAAAAGCAATTCAATGAACAGATCATTTGAACCCTCATCGATAATCGGTACGACTTGATTGACAACCGACGGGGTCATGCTCAAATATTCATTGAGCGGACCCTCATCGGTCAGCGGAGGCACGAGACGCCGGGCTTTTCCATGGGCATGGCGGCTCGTGCCTTTCTACTTGCGGAATTGCATAGTACATTCTCCCACTGAGTAACTCAGTGGAAATAGGTCGCTAACCTGTGGATATCCCGGTGCGAAAGGTGTGCACTAGGTCGACTAAGTCCTGAATCCTCTATGAGAACGACACCATGGGTCGGATAAGCGGCAGTTTAGCTGTGTAAAACGCTTCCAGTTGAACTTCGCAAAATCGGTGCTGGTTGATTATGCTGTGGGCTCCACCGGCACCAGCCGTTTGATCTTATTTGTCCCCGCGGCCGCCTCGATCGATACCGTCGCATCCAACCTCGCACAGGAGATTACGCCCATGCCGAAGATCGACACCACTGCACCGGAGCGTGACACCGTTTCGACCCCGGAAGGTGACAGCGAGTTCGCGCCGGACGCGCCGCTCACTCCGGACGAAGTGGAGCAGGCCGTCGACAACATGCAGATTCCCAACGGCAACGCACCGTCGCCCTACAACACGGACGAGCCCGGCGAAGTAAAAGAGGCCGTCGATAAGCTTTCGCTCGGCCAGATCCTCACCTGATGTGTAGCTTTGTCATTCCGCAGCGTTCGACCTTCAGGTCGAATGCGGAAGAATCTGCTGTCCGAGCGACCTGCCGCGGTACTCTATGCGCATGTCTGCGCTGATCCAAACGCCCGACCAAATGCTCGCCGCCGCCATCGCCGAAGCCCGCAACGGACTCGCCGAAGGCGGCATTCCCATCGGCGCAGCCGTCTTCTCCGTCGAAGGCGCGCTGCTCGGCTCCGGCCACAACCGCCGCGTGCAGCATGGCGACCCCAGCGCCCACGGCGAGACCGACGCCTTCCGCAACGCCGGCCGCCAACGCAGCTATCGCGGCATGACCATGGCCACCACGCTGGCGCCCTGCTGGTACTGCTCCGGCCTGGTGCGCCAGTTCGGTTTCTCCCGCGTCATCGTCGGCGAGAGCGCGACCTTTCGCGGCGGCATCGACTGGCTGCGCGAGAGCGGCATTGAGGTCGTCGACCTCGACTCCGCCGAATGCAAGCAGCTTCTCGGAGGCTTCATCCACGAGCACCCTGATGTATGGAACGAAGACATTGGGGAATGAGCGCGATCAACGCGCTCGCGGGACGGCCACCGTGAACTCCTTCACCCGCTGCTCCACCGTCTCCGGATTGCCGCGCAGGAACGCCCGCAGCGCCGGATTCTTCCAGTACACCTCCTGCGTCACCTGGAAGACCGCGCCGTTGCGCAGCAGCAGATACACAAAGTCATGCAGCGTCGCCGTCAGCGTGCAGCGCTCCGGCCGCGGCTCGCGGCCATTCACCGGAATCTCGTCCGACGGCAGCAGCACCTCTAGCTGTCCGGGCCGCTTCCACCGCGCCGGCAGCGACTGAAAGCCCGGCAGCACGCGCACCCGCCCGCAGTTCCGGTAGCGGAAGCTGACACCCTGCGTGGTGCGCGGCGGCGCAACCACGTCCGCGCGCCCTTCGCCCGAGTAGACATACCCGTTGTTGATCTCCAGTTGCCGCCCCACCACCTCAGTCGCCCCGAAGGTACACGGGTCGGAGAAGACGCCGCTGAGCGTCACCGCACCGCCTCCGCCGGGGCTGATGGAGGATGTCATGTCGTCAATCGCATCGCAGACCACCGACTCGCCCGGCTTCATCCGCTCCACGCGGTCCGTGCGGTCCGCGGCGATGATGTGCACCCGCAGTGGATACTTCGCGAGGTCCGGTGTGCGCGCCACGAGCGAGGGAGCACAGAGCAGAGAGGATGCTGCTACTGCGAACAGAGACGAGATGGAACGACTTATCCGCATTGTGCTCTTCCGCTGGTAAACGGGATTCTAGCGCAAAGGCAAGAGCTATTGTGCTTGCTTCAACGCGCCTTCCCATTCTGGCGGATCAGGAATTCTGAAGTTCCACGCAAGGCTGGGTTGCCACTTCTTCTTGAATTCTCGAGCGTCTATGCGGGCGACGATCCGTCCGGTGCCAATGTCAAGCTCGTAAGCCTCCACTTGGCACATGATGCCGCCCCATAGCGAATCACACGGGACTTCGGCCATGATGACGGCGGTGGCAGAGGCAGACCAGGCCACGGTCGCGTAGTTGAAATCAGAGCCGTTTGAGGATTTGCGGCAATCGCCGAGAACCTGGTTTAGGGCTCTGCAAGGAGGATAGCTCCCCGCCATGTCCCGGTGGAAAGGAGCTAGAGAGATTCGCTGGAGCGTTTTTCCTCGTACCCGAAACAATCGCGTGGAGTTTGTATAGCCATTGAGGTTACCTGTGAGAGAAAAACTCTTGGAGTCGGGCGACCATACCGCTTCCGCCTCGTTCCAAAGGGCGTCGTAGGGAACTTCGATCGTCTGTGTGCCAGAGACGAGCGAAAGAGATGGGACCAGAAAGCCCTTGTACCTCGACCACAAAAGCTCAAGATACTTCGTATGATCTGGCGAGTACACGCGCTTCGATGGGGGAAGGGCCCCCTTATGAAGCCCGTAAAGATCAAAAATCGATCCCTGTTTCGACCAGATGTGACGCTGCGCGGACGCAGGGATACAGACAAGAAGAACTACGGCGAATATGCAGAGCTTCCGAATCACGAAGCAAGCATAAACCCAGCTATGATCTTACCGCCCGTGCTCTTCGAGGAACTTCTCCACTTCGAGCGCGGCCATGCAGCCCGTGCCTGCCGCCGTGATCGCCTGGCGATAGCGCCGGTCCTGGATGTCGCCACAGGCAAAGACGCCCGGGACCGGCTTGCCATTCTGCATCGGGAAGACGTTGTTCTGGGTCAGGATGTAGCCGTCGTCGTCGAGGTCAAGCTGCCCCTGGAACATCTTCGCGTTGGGGATGTGCCCGATGCCGAGGAACATGAAGGCGACCGGAAGCTCAGACTGGGCGCCGGTCTTGGTGTCGCGCAGCTTCAGCGCGCGGACCTCTTTTTCTTCCACACCGAGCACCTCTTCGACCGCGGTGTTGGAGAGGAACTGAATGTTGTGGTGCGCCATCGCGCGGTCCAGCATGATGCGGCTGGCGCGGTAGTTCTCGCTGCGGTGGATGATCGAGACCTTGCTGGCGAAGCGCGTCAGGAACAGCGCCTCCTCCATTGCGGAGTCGCCGCCGCCGATCACCGCGATCTCCTTGCCCGATGCGAAGAAGCCGTCGCAGGTGGCGCAGGAGCTGACGCCATAGCCGATCAGCGCCTGTTCGCTGGGCAGGTTCAGCCATCGCGCGCTCGCACCTGAGGCGACGATCAGCGTGCGTGTGCGGATCGGCTCCTTGCCCGCGCCGAGGTTCAGCTCGTATGGGTGCTTCGACAGATCTACCGAAACCAGGTGCGCCATCTTCAACTCCGCGCCGAAGCGCGTCGCCTGCTGCTTCATGTTCTCAATCAGCTCCGGCCCCTGGATGCCATGCGGCCAGCCGGGAAAGTTCTCCACCAGTGTCGTGATGGAGAGCTGCCCGCCGGGCTCGTGGCCTTCCAGCACCAGCGGCTTCAGGTTGGCGCGCGCGGTATAGATAGCGGCGGTAAGCCCGGAGCACCCGGAGCCGAGAATGACGGTGTCTCGCGTGGAGTTGGCGGTTGTGACTTCAGACATAGCGATGATTGGATTGTAAATCGCGCGCTTCGATTCACGCCCACGCATACTGTGGAGAATCACGATGTTGCGGGTACCCCACGTCTCGATTCTGAGACGTAGGAATGCAACCTACTCGCCCGCACGCCACGGACAATGCCGGCAACCGGAGTTGCAGCACGAGCCGCGCTTGAGGTGATAGGCCGCCGTAAAAACCAGGTACGGCCCATCGAAGTAGAAATCTTCAGGCGCAAGTTCGCCCGGCTCACGCACCGGCTCTCCGTCCGCAACAGGCGTGGTCGGTGATTCGTCTTGCTCGCGCATGGGTGAACTGGGCATTCAGCTCTCAGAATAGCGTGGGCGCGGCAGGCATAGGCTCAACCGGAACTCGTGCTGCGACCGCAGGCACAAAGCCGCGCTCACGCGCCGCGGCAGCCGCACGGTTCTGACGCACTGGCGCAGGCTTTTGCGACGGGGCTTCGGCATTCTCTACCAATGTCCCGTTGCGATAGCGCACCTCTTTACCGGGCACTGCCGGCACTCGCTCGCCCGGA
>DATCBR010000330.1:0-2484 GCA_036511765.1 Acidobacteriaceae bacterium
CTGGGCGGCGCACCAGCCTGCGGCGTCCGCCACAGTCGTACCGCCAGTGATGGCCTGGATGGCCTGGAACGCGGAGAGCCTGTCGGTATATTTGCCGCGAAAGTCCGCAGCGATGTCGACGCCCGTAAAGCTCTGGATCGCATCGGCGGCGAAGAGGCAGCAGTCATGCTCGCCCCACGCGAAGGGTTTGCGCGCGACCGCGTTCAGATGGGCCTCGAAGTGAACCTCGCGCCAGTGTTCGTGGATGCGTTGCAGAGCCATAAAACCTCAAAGTGGGAAAAAGAAAGCCCCGCATCTGCAGGGCTTTGGAGGAAATTTGATCGTGCTTTGCGCTCGCCGTGGGCGCGTCGCTCATCCCCAGTTCAGGGCGATGCAGTTGAGCGGTTCCACCCAGTTGAAGCCGGTATCGTCGGGGTAGCCGTTGGCATGCTGATCGTTGGTCGTGTAGCGGCGGCCATTCGCGCGCGCGCCGTTGATCAGTCGCGTCTCCAGCGGCAGGCTGATGGTGATCTTGTCCGGGCCTGTATCGACGGTGGGTTTGTCCACCTGTCCGGAGAACAGCATATACGGCGTGCCGATCAGGGTCCGTGTTCCGGGCGCGATCGCAGCCAGCCAGCGGAATGCCGGAGCTCCCAGCCAGATATCGTCGAGAGCCTCCCCCAGCCATAGCGGGTCAATGCCGGAGAGCAGCAGCGACGTTCCATCCGCGCGCAGATCGACGCCTTCCTTATAGTCTCCCAGGCTGCCCACCGAACCGACGCCGAGGAAGGTATTGCCATTCCAGACCAGGTCTCCGACACCGGTCCAGGCATAGCAAGTCTTGGAGCGGAAGGTCACCTGCACCAGGTGCGCGAGCTGGACCTCTCCACCCGAGATCGCGGCGAGCAGGAGTGGATCGATTGTGCGTGGCATCAGCGGTACTCCACCAGCGGAAAGCTGAGGTGCGCGAGGCGGGTATAGTCTGCGCTCCAGCTGCGCTTATTACTGGCCAGCCGGAACAGGCCGAGCGGGTTGGCAATCACGACGGGAGCTCCTGAGGCTTGATCCTCGCGTACCGAAGGCCATACACGGAAAGTGGCATGGCCAGCCGCATCAGAGTTGACCGGATCCAGCACCCGGTGCAGACGATAGCCAAGCTGGATGCAGTCCCATGGGAGCAACTGCCCGTAGACGTTCGGAGCCCAGCCGGAAGTCACCAGCGATGTGGCGGCCGCGACGTGCGCCCCGCTGAGCACAGGAACGCCTGCCGGCGAGCCCTGCGGCCCTTGGTATTCCGGCGGAGCCATCTGCACCGCATTGAACATGCCCCGCATGCCCAGCAGCCACGCCAGCAGCGCCGGGGATTCGGCGGCGGTGAGTGGCGCGTACGTCACCATCATTCCCCACAGGTCGGCTCCGGAGCTGCTCTGCGCCTGCGTCTGACCGGTGAAGGGAAAGGTGACCACGGCCACGGAGTCCTGCGCCCACGGCTCGACCATGCGCGGTGCAGGAGTGGCAGGCAGCGGCACAAGTGTTACCGGGTTACCGTTTACAGTGATGGTGCTGGTGGGCATCGAGACTCCGGTCTAGAACTTGCGAGCGCTGGGAGCGACGCGGGCGTTATCGCTGCGGATGGACTGCTTTGTCGCTGCGGCAATATGGGGCGCGGCCTGCAGGATCGCCTGATGCACCATCGCCATCGTCTGCGCCGGATTGGAAGATCCACGTGCATCGACATGGATCGGCATGTGGTGCGTCGTTCCGCCGAGCGCATGGTTTGGGATGATGCTGCCCCCGGTGCTGCCGGTGCGCATCACCTCCGGTCCCCGCTCTCCGACCATGATCAGCGAGTTGGTCGGATACTCTCCGCCATCGGCGAATCCGGGAATCAGGCTCATCGCAGTGGTCGCCGGCTTGCCCCACATACTTGTGCCGCCGCCGCTGCTGGCGCTCTCGGCGATCTTCGCCACGCCGCCCGGCAGCGCCGCCATCTTGCCGTCGAGGGCTTTATTCTGTGCGGCAGCAGCGTCCAGCACCCACAGCGCATTCGCCTTGCTCGATCCGTCTTTCTTTCCGCCGAGACCGAGAAAGCCCTTCGCTCCCTTCGGCAACAGGTCCAGCGCGCGTCCTTCCGCGTTCTTTACCAGGTGGCCAGTAGCATTCGTAAAGATGTCATGCCCAGCGCCGCCCCAGGCACCGCGGTTCTGATACGCCCGCGTGGTCAGCGACTTCACAATCGTGTTATTGACGGTGCTGATGGAACTTCCCAGCCACTCCTTCATCGCTGCGCCAGCGTCGGTGGCGTCGCGCGCAAAGTCGCGCAGCGCATCGTTCATGCCACCCATCAGCGTGGTGCTTTCGATGCGCATCTGGTCCTCGGCGTCCTGCAGGTTCCGCTCTTCAGCCAGCCGCGTACGCTCCTGGTCCAGCCTCGCCAGCTGCGTATCTTTCTCCTTGGCGGAGAGGAAAGGGTCAGCCTGCGTTGTCGCGGTCTTCTGCGCGAGT
>DATCBR010000331.1:0-6831 GCA_036511765.1 Acidobacteriaceae bacterium
TCCGCCGTAAACGGCTTCATCAAAAATTCATCCGCGCCATACTTCAGCGCGCTTTCAATAAACACGTTGTCCGACTCCGTCGTCACCATCATCACCTTCATTCCGGCACCCAGTCCGGCCTCACGCAGCGCCTTCACGCACTCCAGGCCTGTCATCCGCGGCATGTTCACGTCCAGCAGCATAAAGGCAAATGATTCGTCGCCTCGCAGCGTATCCAGAGCCTCGCCGCCGTCTCCGGCTTCCATGCACTGCACGCCAAGCCGCTCCAGCAGTTGCCGCAGGTGTGCCCGCATGAACCGCGAATCGTCCACAATCAACGCTCTCATCTTGCCTCCATTCGCGCACGGGCTTCGAAGATTCCGCTTTGTGCCAACTCAGTTGGCCTCAGCCGTCGCGGGTCGAGGCGCACCATCAGGCCCATCTCCGTGCGATAGACACCGTCGAAGATGGCTTCGCCGCGCGCATCCAGGGTGGCTGGGTTGTTCTCAAACGCGCTGCCGGCGGCCGACACCATTCCCCCCACGCTGTCCACCACCAGGCCGAACCGTTCGCCTTCGTCCTGTTCCAACACCAGGACGCGATGAGACCCGGTCCGCCTTTCGAGGCCCAGCAGTGTGCGGAGGCTTACCGCCACCAGCACCTCGCCGCGATATGTCAACACTCCCGCCATGAAGTGGGGCGCAAGGGGCACCCGTTGCGGCACGGCATCGCCCAGCACCTCGCGGATGGCGCGTGTGTCCACGCCATATAACCCTTCGCCGGCGCGCACGGAACAGAGGTGGATGGTCGTCTCCGCCGAGGCCAGATCTTCCGCTCTCATGCCGCTCCCACCAGTGCGCGATCTTCTTTCGTCTCAATCGCACGTGGCGCCATCTCAAATCCGCGATGCACCGTCGTCAACTTTTCCTTGATGCGCGCCAGCGGACTTGAGCAGACCGCGGCATCCATGGGCAGCAGTTCGCCGGCGCAGACATCGACTACGGTTTTCACCACCACACCCATCCTTCTTCCTTCGCGCGTCATGCAGATGAGCACGGTGGCCCCGCTGCGCGCGGTGTCCAATTCCGTCAGCAGGCCACCCTCGTCCTCCAATGGAATCACTCCGCCCTCGTACTGAAGCACCGGCATTTCATTCGCGTACTCCACCTGGTCGATCGGCACAGTGGCAATCCGCTCCACGGCATGCAGCGGGACCGCAATTCGTGCATGGCCGTCAGGGCCTAGCCGGCCGCTCTCGTATAGCACCATCGCGCTCTCCATCTCGATCCCCGCTGTCTGGTATGGCTCCGCGCCTGAGCCCTCGGCCATCTCCGTCGCACGCGCCTCAGTCTGCGCTGCGCGAAAGCCTCCGCGCTCCGCCACCGCCGCGGCATCCAGGATCATTGCCAGCGAACCATTGCCCAGCACTGTCGCACCGGCGTAGATCTTAATTTCACGCAGCGCGGCGGGAAGCGGTTTCACCACGATCTCTTCCGGAGCGCGCAGTCCATCCACCACCAAACCAAAGCGGCGTCCTTCAGGCTCCAGCACGGCGATGTAGAGGCCGGCGGAGGTCGTATTGGCGGCCCCGTCATCCGGCGGTGTCTTTCGGGCGGCACTCGGGTCGCATTCATCGACCTCCAGCACGTTCCGCAGCCGGACCAATGGCAACAGCCGGTCCCGTAGCCTGTAGAGCTCTGCCGCACCCATGCGCTCGATTGCGTTCACCCCTTCGGCGGCCGGCACATAGACCAGCTCCACCAGCGAGCCCTGCGGCAGCGCGAAGCTTTGTCCCTCGCACTCCACCACCAGCGCCGGAATGATCGCCAGCGTCAAAGGCACGCGCAGGCGCAGTGTGGTGCCAGCGCCGGGCCGCGATTCGATCTCCACGCGCCCGCCCGCCCGCTCCACATTGGTGCGCACCACGTCCATGCCCACGCCACGTCCGGAGACGCTCGTCACCTCGCGCGCCGTGGAAAATCCGGGTACGAAGATCAGTTGCAGCGCCTCGCGCTCCGTCATCGCAGCCGCGGCCTCCGCCGTTATCAGGCCACGTTCTACCGCCTTGCCAAGCACACGGTCGGTTGCAATCCCTGCGCCGTCGTCCATCACCTCGATAATCACGGCGCCGCTCTGCTGGTATGCCCTCAGGCGCACCACTCCCTCGGGGGGTTTGCCGGCCCGTACGCGGTCAGCCTCCAGCTCAATCCCGTGGTCCACCGCGTTGCGCACCGCATGGGTCAGGGGATCGCGCACGGCTTCGAGCAGGCTCTTGTCCAGCGTTGTGTCCTGCCCTTCGAACTCGATCCGCACCCTGCGCCCGCACTTCTGCGCCAGGTCGCGCACCATCCGCGGAAACTTGGCAAAGACGTGACCTACCGGCTGCATCCGCGCGCGCATGACGCTCTCCCGCAACTCGGTTGTTACGGTGTTCAGCCGCCGCACCTGCTCCGCGTAGGAGAGGTCCCCCGGCTGGCACTGCAGCAGCCGATTGCGCGTCAGCACCAGATCGCCCACCAGATTCATCATCCGGTTCAGCTCTTCCACCTCGATGCGCAGCGTTTTGTCAGTGTCTCCGGTGCTCTGGGTGGGCTGCGGTGTCTCCGCCGGCGCAGCCGTGCTGCCGTCAGTCCTCCTCCTGCTGAGGGTGCCGCCCGGCTTCAGCGCGCCGCCGGCTTCCAGCTCCTTCATCCACGCGATCAGATCGCGGTCGTCGTCGTCATGCCGCTCGCCTTCGGAGCCGCGCGCCTCAATAATCTCCACAATTGCCTGCAAGCCGTCGCGCAGCTCCAGCAAGCCGCTGATCAGCTCGCTGGTTACCTGGACGCGACCATCGCGCAACGCCGCCAGCAGACTCTCGCCGGTGTGCGCCAGTGTCTGTAGACGGCCAAACCCAAGAAATCCAGTAGTCCCTTTGATTGTGTGGACTACCCGAAATATCTCTCCTATCAGTTCACCATCGCCATGCCTCTGCTCCAGCTCTGTCAGGCACAGCTCCATGCGCTCCAGGCCCTCGCGGCTCTCGGCGACAAACTCTTTGGTAAGGTCTTCCACCTATCTCTTATCGGAAGCCCGCGTTCGAACCGTGAATCGCATCGCTAAAGATCACGTCCCTCAGCGCCGGCTGTATCGCTGATATCCTTGCTCGACCCTCGGCCCCCAGGAAAATCTATGCCAGAAGCCATCCCGGAAGATATTCCGTCTGCGGATGACACGCCGCCGCTCGCAGAAGCGCCGGCCTCGCCGCCCGAACTAGAGACTCCGCCACTCGACAGCGGCATGCCGCAGAGCGCCGAGACCGAGTCCATTCCTGAGTCCGCCAAGGAGCACGCCCCCATGATCGAGATCCACGCGCCGCACGAGAGCGTTCACAGCTGGAAGGACGTCTTCATCCACATCGCAATCATCGTCGTCGGCCTGCTCATCGCCGTCGGGCTGGACAATACGGTGGAGTTCATCCATCACCGCTACCAGATCGCCGAGACCCGCAAGGCGTTGCGCATCGAGCGCCGCATCAATATCAACCACTTCGCCATGGAGACCGAGGAGTTCCATCGCTTCGTCCCCAAGCTCCAGACCGGCCTCGCCATCTTCCAGTATCTGAAGGCGCACCCGCATGCGCCTCCGGATCAATGGCCGGGAAAACTCTCCGGCTACCACTTGCTGTCCCGCTACACGGACGCAGCGTGGAAGACCGCCCAGCAGAACAATGTCCTGGCGCTCATGCCCGATCGCGAGGTGCAGCAGGACGATCAGCTCTACCGTCAACTGACCGGCCTCAGCGACATCATGGCAGCAAAGGAGGAGGCCCACTACGAAATTATCAAGATTGGCATAGAGGCGCCCAACCCCTCCCAGATGTCACCGAAGCAGATCGATCGTGAGATTCTGAGCTACTCCAACGAGCTCGCGCTCTACGGCAGGGGAGCGGTCTACCAGCGCGTCCTCTCCTCGCACTTTCCGGACTTCAAGCCCGCCACCACCTACAAGGACGAGCAGAGCGTCTTCGGCACTGGAGGAAATTCCGCGGACGACATCCGGAAGCTTGACGAAATGGTGGATCGGTTGCGTCGAGGAGACGAAGCCGCAGCCCACGACGGCGGCCAATCCGGTCAGCCGTAAAACGTGAATGGGTGGCTAAAAAACTGTTACCCTCAACCTTCTATGCCGTCCGCCCTCACTGAATCCGAGATCGCCTTGCTGCACCAGCGCGCTGCGGAGGCTGCGCAGAACTCCTATTCCCCTTACAGTGGTTTTCGAGTCGGCGCGGCCATTCTTCTCGAACCGGCGGACTCGATTCCGCTGGGGACCATCGTGACTGGAACGAATGTGGAGAACGCCTCCTACCGCCTGACTACGTGCGCGGAGCAGGCTGCCGTCGCGGGGGCCGTGTCGCGTTTCGGCGCGTCCATCCGCATCCGTGCGGTGGCCATTGCGAACCTCAACTCCGCCGCGTGCATGCCCTGCGGAGCCTGCCGCCAGACCATTGCAGAGTTCGGCGGTCCAGATACGCCGATCTTCTACCCGTCAGCCTCGGGCGAGATAGTGGCCACTACACTGGGCGCGCTTTTGCCCGCGGCCTTCACGCTCAAATCCACCTGACCATCTGATTCGGATTTACATCGCACACGCGCTCATCGCGCGGCAGCTGTGAATGCGCCGAGTGCCTGGCTTGTGCCGGCGGCGCTCTCAGGCTGCTCTACGGCTCCCGGATCGAACATCTTCTCTCGGATGAAAAGCCCGGGAACCAGCGCGGAGACTCCATACGAAATCCCCAGTAGAGCGATTCCGAGCCCGATCGAGTACCGCGACGCCACCAAGCCAATCAAAAAAGGAGAAAGCATCGAGCCGACGCGTCCGATGCTGTACGACGTGGCGACGGCGGTCCCACGGATATTGTTGGGAAAACTTTCACTCATGTATGTCCCGTTGATGGCGTAAGGCGCTCCAAACAGGAAGCCAAAAATCAACAGTAAATAAGCTACGTTGGCGCGCGTCGCAGCATGGACCAGAAACGGGATATACATCGCGGCCAACAAGCCCGACACGACCCAGACAACTCGCCGCCCTGTCAGATCGGCTAACCATCCGGTGAGGGCTTTACCGGCTACCGACATCGTGTAGGTCGCAGCTACGAACCAGCCGGTGCTCTCCGCACTGAGTTTCAGGTCCTTCATCAGGTAACTAGGGAGCCACGTATTCGCGCCATAGTATCCAAACTGCAGCGCAATGGACGTAACAGTCCAAAGCAGGAAGACACGGCGTAAAGACGGATCGGTCCACGTCCTACGAAAGGGGCCCGCGCTGGAAGCTTCGTGCTCCCGTGAGTCCGCCCAGTTGGGAGGATCGGCTATCCCCCACAGAAGAATAAGTGTGACAATGCCCGGAAGGATCGCGCAGCTGAAGAGAGGGCGCCATCCAAAGCGCGGCATAAGATACGACGAGAGCATGGCCGCGCATATGTATCCCACCGCCAGCGCCGCTTGCAGAACACCGAGAATGGTGGCCCTGATCCTCGTCGGCAGATACTCCGCGGCCAGCACGATCCCAGTGGTGTAGACGGCGCCAATGCCCAACCCCGAGATAAAGCGCATCGCCGCAAACTGGAGGTAGGTGTGGGTCAATGCGATGACGCTGGTGAAGACAGAAAAGGTCAGTACCGACCACCACACCACACGGGCACGTCCGATTCGGTCGGAGAGCCGCCCGGCAAGAACCCCCCCGATCCCCATGCCGAGGAACGTATAGGTGCTCAAGGCTCCGGCAGTCACCGTGGAGAGATGCAGTTCCTTCGAGATGTTGGGCAGCGACAACGCCAGCATCTGCGTGTCCATGCCGTCGATCGTCAGGGCAATGAATACAGCAACAGCAACCAGCTTTGCCGTAGGGTCCAGGGAACCTGAAGTGCTCATAGTGGACTCTCTTTTACGCAGTTTCTATAAGCTCGGATTGCGACAACTATAGCTCGCCAGATTTTAACGGGCATTTTCCGTGTCAAGCCCCCTCGTCCACTAAAATTCCGCTATCCGCCGCATGGACAGCCGTTTACGCCGGCGAGAAAGTTGGCAGTCTCCCCCGCACAAACTCGTAAAATTTAAGTAGGCCTTTCTCTGACGCACGGCTCGCCCTGCGGGCGAAGCTTGCGCCAGCGCTGGTAGTGGATGCCGGCCCATCCGGCGACGAAGGCTATGGGCCACTTGAGCAGATATATCCAGCCATGCCAAAAGCGAAGGATGTCGTGCCAGGAGATGGAGGCGTGGGGCATTAGAGGGAAGGTAACACGGCCCGCCGCTCTAGCGAGAAAAGGCAACCCACCCTTTCGCGATATGACCGCGAAAGGATGGGCCACCCAAATTACTCCTCAATTCACGCGCTGGAGGCGGGCGATGAGTTTATCGGCCAAGGGTTCGCCGGACTCGGTCCAGAGGAGGCGGCTGGAGATGCCGCAGTTCTTTTCGACCAGCAGAGTGAAGGCGAGGAGTTTCTCGATATTTTGCTGGATGTGGAGCTGGGCGTAGTTGTCGAGCAGCCCGGCCTCGTCCTCGAAGTCGCTGGTGTCGTCACTGGATTCGGTCGCGGCTACAGGAGCGTCGAGGAGCCAGGGGGTATCGAGGCCGAAGTCGACGAGGATGTGGCCGTTCTGCTCATAGCCTGCTACGTCAAAGAGCGGGCCGAAGCCGAGGATGCGGACGGTGTGGGTGCGCAGGCGCCAGGGTGAGTCGAGATCGAGCAGGCTGGGGGCGTCTTCGTCTTCGTCCGCGGCGTCCGGGTCGTCACCGGCAGGCGGTGCAAGGCCGAGGCTGGGAAGGCTGGGGTCGGGCGGCCCGTCAGCCCAGAGCTGCCAGCGCATCT
>DATCBR010000332.1:0-13509 GCA_036511765.1 Acidobacteriaceae bacterium
TGGTAAAGACATTTGGCCGCAATAAGGCAATTGCCGAGAGATTGATCGTCCGGCTGGAGCAGCGTGGCGCACTCAATCTTTCCAAGGTGGAAAAACCTGTAACCGCCATCATTACAGATGTGCGCAAGCGCGGTGATCGCGCCGTGCGTGTGTACGCTGAGAAGCTCGACGGACTGGGCAAAAGCGCGCCCTTCCGAGTCTCGAACGAAGAGCTGCAGGCGGCATGGGAAGCCACGCCGCCGGAGCTGCGCGCCGCGATGCGCATGTCGCAGGCCAACATCCGCAGCTTTGCCGAGGCCCAGCGCCCGCGCGAGTGGACCACCTCCACCGTACGCGGCCTTACCACCGGCCAGATCGTCCGGCCGCTGGAGAGCGTGGGCTGCTATGTCCCTGGCGGCCGCTATCCGCTGCCCTCCACGCTGCTGATGACGGTGACGCCGGCGCAGGTGGCCGGCGTGGATCGCATCGTCGTCTGCACGCCCAGGCCAGCGCGAGAGACGCTTGCCGCCGCATGGCTGGCGGGTGAGATTGCCCGCGGCCCGGAGGTCTACCGCATCGGCGGGGCGCAGGCCATCGCCGCGCTGGCCTATGGCGTGGACTCCATCGCGCGTGTCGATAAGATCGTTGGCCCCGGCAATCTCTACGTCACAGCGGCCAAGCTGCTGGTGGAGCGCGACTGCGGCATCGACATGCCCGCGGGCCCGACGGAGATCGTCGTCGCCAGTGAGAAAGGCGATGCGGCCGGCATTGCCGCTGACCTGGTGGCACAGGCGGAGCACGACCCCGAGACCCTGGCGCTGCTGATCACCAGCAATGAGAAGCTCGCCACCTCCGTCCTTGCCGAAGTGAAGGCGCAATCCAGCGACAATGCCATCGCGAAGCGCTCTCTCGCCGCGCATGGCTCTATTTTCGTAACCGAATCGGTTACAGAAGCGCATGACCTTACCAACCGCATCGCGCCCGAGCACCTGTCGGTGGACTCCACCAGCGACCTGCGCTGGGTGCGCAATGCCGGCTCGGTCTTCATCGGGGATTTTTCGCCGCAGTCCATGGGAGATTACGTCTCCGGCCCCAACCATGTGCTGCCCACCGGCCGCGTGGGCCGCATCCGCGGCGGCTTAAGCGTGCTGGACTTCGTCAAGGTCATCACCATTCAGGAGTACACGCGGGAAGGTCTGCGCTCGCTGGGGCCACACGCCACCACGCTGGCTGATGCCGAGGGCCTCAAGTCTCATGCCGAGAGTGTGCGCGTGAGGATGCGGTAGGGGCAGTTGTCGGTTGTTCGTTCTCGGATATTGGTGAGTAGCGGGGCTGCGATGAGTGTGTTGCTAAATTCCGAGGAGGCAGTGAACAAACAGGCTTCGGCTGTGCAGCCGCGGCGCATGGTCGCCGCCATGCCGGAGTATCACCCTCCCCTGGCTGGTCGCAACGCACTGCGCCTGGACTTCAATGAGAACACCTTCGCCGCCTCGCCGAAGGTCATTGCGCGTCTGCGTGAAACCACAGCCGAAGACCTGACCAAATATCCTGAGCGCCAGGGCGTGGAAGCAGTCGCTGCCGCACACTTCGGGCTTGATGCCGATCAGGTCTTGCTGACCAACGGTGTCGACGAGGCCATCCACATCGTCTGCGCCGCGCTACTGGAAGAGGAGGACGAGGCCATCCTCTGCACGCCCACCTTCTTTATGTATGAAGTCAGCGCGCGCATGATGACGCCGCACCTTATCCGCGTGCAGGCCGATGCGTCGCTCGCATTCCCCTATGAGCGCTTTGTAGCTGCCATCACGCCGCTCACCAAGCTCGTCGTCATCTGCTCGCCCAACAACCCTACTGGCGCGGTGGTCAGCCGCGAGCAGATCCTTGCCATCTGCGCGCAGGCGCCGCACGCCGCCGTGCTGGTCGATGAAGCCTACTATCATTTCAACTGCAACGACGGGCATTTCCACGGCGGGACCGTGCTGGACGATGTAAAGCGAGTGCCGAACCTGCTGGTCGCGCGCACCTTCTCCAAAGCCTATGGCATGGCGAGCCTGCGCATCGGCATGCTGGCCGGCAGCGCGTTGCTGATGCGCTGCATGCGCAAGGTCAGCTCGCCCTACAACGTCAACGGCGTTGCGCTGGACTGCCTGCCTGTCGCACTCGCCGATGAGGCCTACATCGGGTGGTACGCGGCGCAGGTGCGCTCGGGTCTCGCGCGCACCATGGAAAAGCTGCGCGAGCTCAACGTTGACTTCTTTCCGAGCCACGCCAACTTCGTGTTGATGAAGATCGGACCGAAACATGCGGAGCTGGTGAAGGCAATGAGAGCAAGAGGCGTGCTGCTGCGCGACCGCTCGAGCGATCCCGGCTGCGACGGCTATGTGCGCATTACGATTGGGATTGAAGCGCATGTCACGCGCGGGCTTCAGGCGCTGGGAGAATCGCTGGCCGAGATTGGCTGGAAGCCGGAGCAGGCGCGCACGCACGCGGCGCAAAGTGCGAACGAAGACCAACGGGAGTGGGAATAATGAGCGAGCTTACTCCGGAACGGCGAAGAGTGGTGGTTCTCTGTGTGGCCGTAGCGTGCTTTGCAGGAGTCCCCGTGCTGCTCAGGGGACATCCGGTCCTGCTGGGTGTGTGGATCGCTCTCATGGTGGCAACTCTGATCTACGCGATGGTGCAGATGGCGAAGATGAAGCGCGACGGAAAGTAAGCGAGGCGATCGAGATGAGCACAGAGACAATCCGCACAGCGACCATCGACCGCAGCACCACGGAGACGAAGATCGCGCTCACGCTTGCCATCGACGGCCAGGGGACGTATCAGGTCTCGACCGGCATCCGCTTCTTCGACCACATGCTGGAGCTCTTCGCGCGGCACGGCGGCTTCGACCTCTCGCTCACCTGCAAGGGCGACCTCGACGTCGACCAGCACCACACAGTCGAAGATGTCGGCATTGCGCTGGGTGAAGCCTTCAACACGGCGCTGGGCGATAAGAAGGGCATTCTGCGGGCTGGATATTTTGTGATGGCGATGGATGAGACGCTGGCTGTCGCCGCGGTCGATCTCTCCGGCCGCGTCGCGTATGTGGTCGACGACCAGGTGACCGTGCCGCTGGTCGGCGACCTGCAGACCGAACTGGTGACGGACTTCTTCGAGGGCTTCGCACGCGGCGCGAAGGCCAACGTCCACGTAAAGACCATGTACGGCCGCAGCAACCACCACAAGATCGAGGCCATCTTCAAGGCCTTCGCGCGCGCGCTGCGCGGAGCCTGCAGCCGCGACGAACGCATGAAGGACCTGCTGCCCAGCACTAAAGGGCTGTTATGAAGATGATCGCAGTCATCGACTACAAAGCGGGCAATCTCACCAGCGTCGTCAAGGCGCTGCGATTCCTGCTGGCCGATAATCCCAACGCGACGGAAATTCGCGTGACGCAGAATCCAGAAGAAGTGCTGCGCGCGGAGAAGATTGTGCTGCCGGGCGTCGGCCACTTCCAGGCTACTCAGTTGCTGAAAGACCTGGGGCTCACGGAAGCTATACGCGAAGCTGTCTCCAAGGACACGCCGGGCGGAACCCCGTTTTTGGGCATCTGCGTCGGCCTGCAGTGGCTCTATGCCGGCTCGACCGAAGCGCCGGAGACAGCAGGCCTCGGCCACTTTCCAGGCATGGTCGAGCGATTCCCCGCGACGCATCAAGGCGTAGAACTGAAATCACCGCACGTGGGCTGGAACTCGCTTGAAGGGATCCGCCCGGACTCGCGCCTGCTGGCGGGTGTGCCCAGCGGCTCGTTCGTCTACTTCACGCACTCCTGGCGCGCGCCGCTTTCGCAGGATACCGCTGCAGTTACAAATTATGGCGGCGGCTTTACCGCGGCCGTCGAGCGCGGCAACGTGATGGGCGTGCAGTTCCATCCGGAGAAGTCCGCCGAGACCGGCCTGCGTGTGCTGAAGAATTTTTTAGAACTCGAACCACGGATGAACGCGGATCAAAGCAAATGCTAAATACAGAGATTCTGACCACGAAGTGCGTGGTCAGAATGACGAGGGTTAGAGGTTGCTGACCAAGCGCATCATTGCCTGCCTGGACGTGCGCGCTGGCCGCGTGGTGAAGGGCGTGCAGTTCGTCGACATCATCGACGCGGGCGATCCTGCCGAGCTGGCACATCGCCACGCCGCCGCCGGCGCGGATGAGATCGTGCTGCTCGACATCACGGCGACGCACGAGGGTCGCGGGACTTTACTTGAGACGGTGAAGCGCGCCGCGTCAAAGCTCTTCGTGCCATTCACCGTCGGCGGAGGCGTCCGGACTGCCGAGGAAGCTGAAGCTGTTTTTGCCGCGGGCGCGGACAAGGTCTCCATCAACTCCGCCGCCATCGCGCGACCGGAGCTGATCGGCGAGATCGGCGCCAGCTTCGGCGCGCAGGCAGTGATCGTCGCCATTGACGCCCGTCGCGGCAACAAGCCTCCCGCCGAGGCCGAAGTATTCATCGCCGGGGGGCGCAAGCCCACGGGCCGCCGCGTGGTGGACTGGGCGCGTGAGGCCGAGCAGCGCGGCGCAGGCGAAATCCTGCTGACCAGTATGGACACCGACGGTATGCGCTCCGGCTTTGACTGCGAACTGACGGCAGCGGTCAGCGCCGCAGTGCAGATTCCGGTGATCGCCTCCGGCGGCGCAGGCAGCGCGCAGCACTTTGCGGATGTGTTCGGCGCTGGCCGGGCCGACGCCGCGCTTGCGGCGAGCATCTTCCACTTCGGCGTCACGGACTCGCGTGCGCTGAAGGCTGAGCTCGCGCAGGCTGGCGTCAGTGTTCGCCTGCCCTGCTAAGAACCGTACACCGCAACCCCTCCGCTCAAATCCGGATTTTATCTGCATGAAACAACAGTGTGCAAAGCTGTGCTTGTTTGGCAGGCGTGTTCCCGTCCCCGAAAAGTTGTAGAGAAGCGAAGCCACTCTTTTTATAGTGTGGATACCGTATCTGTTCTGGGGGTCCCTGTTGCATTTCCAAACTTCATACAGGCTGCGGCCTCGTGCCGCGCAACCGGTGAGGATTGATGCTGGACATTCTTGAGTTGAAGATTCATCCCGAAGAGCTGGAGCAGTTGCGGCATTGCCAGGCCAAGCCGCGCGTGGACTGCCACGCTGCTTTTACGGTGCGTGGCCGGGAGACCATCTGGCCGCTGGCGCATTGGGGCGGCGCGCTGGGCGAGCAGCCCGTGAACGTGCGCGGCTGGTTCCCGCTGCTGGACAAGATCGCCGACGAGTTCCTCATCTGGCGTCCGCAGGGCGGGCCGCTCTTCGTCACACATGAAGGGGCGCGCTATCGCCGCGAGGAGCATCACAAGCCCGGCGTCGAGTTTCTGCTGTTTGAGCAGAACCGGCCGAAGCTGGTGGCACAACTGGCACGCGAGCCCATCTCCGCATAGTGCGCCGTTTTGTGTGTCGTCAGGCGCTCATGGCGCCTGAGTAGACGGCCATGCCTGCAACGGCGTCCACACCCATTGCGTCCAGTTCGTCGATCTCCGCGCGCTCCTTAATGCCGCCGGCGACGATCAGCTGCTTTGCGGTGCAGGCGCGCAGCACCGCGGCCACGTCGATGGGGAAGCCGGACATGGTGCCTTCCGTATCGACGTGGGTGTAGAGGAACGCGGCGCAGCAGTCTTCCAGCCAGGTCACGGCCTCTTCCGGCGTCAGCTCTACCTGTTCTTTCCAGCCGCGGACGGCGACGCGACCCGCTTTGGTATCCACGGAGAAGCAGAGCGCGTCCTCGCCGAGCGCGCGCTTCAGCCCTTCGGCGAACTCCAGGCGAATGAGCTTGTGGCGGCGCGTCTCGCCGTCGGCTGCTGCGCCAAACAGGCTTGAGCCGAAGATGACGCGCTTCGCGCCGGCGTCGAGGAGTCGCTGGCCGTCGGCCGCGGTCTTCAGGCCGCCACCGACCTGGCAGGGGAGCCGCTTGCAGATGCTCTCAATGAGCGCGCGGTTCTCGCCCTGGCGCATGGCGGCATCGAGATCGATGAGCTGGACCAGCGGGTACGAGGCGAAGCGCTCGATCCAGTAGTCGAAGTCGTCGAAGGCGAGCTTGAGCTTTTCTCCCTGGACCAGCTGCACGATGCGGCCGCCCATGAGGTCGATGGAAGGAATCAGCATGAGTTTATTCTCTCAGGCGCGGACCTTGCTCCGTCCACTTTGGGCCGGGAGATGCGCGAGAACTTGAGTCGGCGTGAGACCTTGCTCGCGCAGGGTGCGGAGCGCGAGGGCATCGTGGCGCTTGGCGAGGCGGACGCCGTGCTGGTCGCGCAGCAGGCGGGTGTGGAAGTACGCGGGCGTTGCGTATCCGAGGGCGCGTTGCAGCAGGACCTGGCGCGCGGTGGACTTGAGCAGGTCGGCGCCGCGGACCACCTCGGTGATCTGCTGGAAGGCATCGTCGACGACGCAGGCGAGCTGGTAGCTGGGCAGGCCGGCACTTCCGTCCCACATCTCACAATCGAGATGTGGGGCACCCGAATTCGTGGGTGAGTTGACAAGCGGGCGGCGCGAGGCTGGTTTTCGCCAGACGATAAAGTCGCCGAAGGCGTGCGGCGAGTCCATGAGCGGACTGGGCGCGGCGAGGGCGGTGAAGGACTGCGGGCCGAGGTTGAGGTCGGTGAAGCGGATGGCTTCGCCGTCCGGGACGCGGAAGCGGTAGTTGCCGGGCGCGAAGTCTGCGAGCGGCGCGGGTTCCTGCGGGCGGCAGCGACCGGAGTAGATGGGCTCGGCTTCCTGATCGTCGTGCGGGGCCTGAAGCGAGCTGGCCAGGTCGCTGCGGGAGCAGGTGCAGCGGTAGACGAGGCCGGTGGCAAGCAGCTTCTGGAAGGCGGCGCGATAGGCGGCGAGGCGGGTGGACTGCGAGAGCATCGGCGGCTGCCACGCGATGCCGAGCCAGGCGAGATCTTCAAGCATCGCGTCCACGAACTCGGGCCGCGAGCGCTGGGAGTCGAGGTCTTCATTGCGGAGGAGCAGGGTGCCGTTGTGCTGCTGCGCGCGTTGGTGCGCCGCCCAGAAGGTGGCCACGTGGCCAAGGTGGAGCAGGCCAGTGGGCGAGGGCGCGAGTCGGCCAATGTAGCGGGCGGTCACAGGAATGATCGTAATCGGCGGGCGGCAAAGTATCCCCCCTCCCCTCCCCCCCAATACCATATTTGCGGCGCAAACCTTCGGGTATGTGTAGCCTGGGCGATTTGAAGCTGGGCAAAGTATTGATACGGGAGCGGTTCCGGCTAAAATACTGGTTCTAAGGGTAGTTAGATTGATGATAAATGCAGAGATTCTGGAGCTGCGCTCCAGAATGACGGGCGGGGAGAATATGGCCTTCGTCACACCTGGAGATTTGAGATCGAGGTCCCGGTGCCCAAAGGCGAGGCACCTGGGGCACCTGCTGGTGGCCGGGGCTGGTTTCAACTTCTTGCTACTTCCAGTATAGCGGGCTGGGCATAACTGTTATGCCAACTATGCCAACTTGATTTTTGGGCTAAGTTACGGCAAAGATGGCGGTTAGGTCTGGATTTGGCGGCTGGCGGGGCTTGACAAGGTTTGGCCTAGAAAAGGTGCAAACGGCGGCAAGAAACGGCGAGAGAGCCCGCGGCTAAAATGCGGGGATTCTTCCCCTTCGACTCGCTTCGCTCACTCAGGGTCAGAATGACAGGGGTGAGCGGTTTTCATGCCACTCATGCCGCGGCTTTGAAGCCGCTCCATGAATGGGGCACCCCAACGTATTGGGGGTGAGTTCAGTTGAGGCGGATGAGGTAGGGCAGGGCGTTGGGGTCGGGGAGGTTGATGGAGTTGAGGATGGATTCGGCGGTGGCGCGATCCTGGTGCGCGGGGTCGATGCGGACCCAGTGGCCGGTGGGGCCGGCGAACTCGACGACCCTGGCGGAGGGGTAGCGGCGCTTGAGGTCATTTTTCAGTTGCAGGGAATCGGCGGGGTCGAGGAAGCCGCCGATCTGGACGCACCACTTACCGGCGGGGTCGGAACCGGGCGGAGGGGGCCAGGCGTCGATGCGGACGCGGGCGATGCCGGCGCGGTACATGTCGATGGCCCTGGCGGCGCCGGCGGAGAGGTCGAGAATGCGGCCTTCGACGAATGGGCCGCGGTCGGTGATGCGAACGAGCACCTGCTCCTGATTGCTGAGATTGGTGACGCGGATGATGGTGCCGAGCGGGAGCGTGCGGTGTGCGGCGGTCAAGCCATTCTGGTCATAGACGCTACCGTCGGAGGCGTGGCGGCTGGCAAAGCCGGGGCCGTACCAACTGGCGAGGCCGACCTCGCTGGAGATGGGATCGCCCTCGGGCTGGAGGGGTTCGCTGGGATTGGGAAGGCCGGGCGCTGCGCCGGCGGATGGATTGGGATAGGCTCCGGGGCGCGCTGGCGGGACGTTGGCTACGGCCTGCTGCTGCGGGAAAGATGGCGCGGAGGCGTTGGGGGGAATGGCTGCGGTTTGCCGGTGATGGCAGCCGGAGAGGGTGAGCGTAAGGAGAAGAAGTACAAAAACAAAGGCGGGGGTCGCCGTTCGACTCGGCTTCGCCTCGCTCAGGCCAGGCTCTCGACTGCGCCGCTTTGCGGCTCCGCTCGGGATGACGGCATTTGTGGGGTATTTCCCACGTCTCAAAATCGAGACATGGGGCACCCGGGCGTTCGTGTTCTGGACGACGGCGTTACTGAGAGCCACTATTTCGCCTGGTCCTTGCCGGCGCGGTGGTCTTCCATGCGCTGGGCGAGCTTGTCCAGCTCCTGGGCGGCGCGGCGCAGGGCGACGGAGCCGTTGCGGCGGACCTCGGGGACGACCTCGTCGTTGATGTATGCGATGACGCGATGCAGCTCTTCCTCGCCGCGCGCGGCGGCGGCGCGTACCTGCTGCTCCCAGTTTTTAGATTGCTCAGCCATTGGTCCTCACTTCCTGTCTCTCTCAGTATGTAGACGCGGTTTTCGGCGGGTCAATGCCGCGGCCGCTGCGAATAGGACGCAAGTGCCGGGATGGTAATGGTTCGAGGTTCGAGGTACACAAGGTGAAAGGTTCGAGGTTTCGCGGGATGCGGCAAGCTTGACGATCATTTCAGGATCGGTCCATGCGCGATAGACGCGCTCGCGCGGCGCGTTGATGTGGCGGGTGAGCACAAGGTCGCGCCCTTCGACGGAG
This sequence comes from Acidobacteriaceae bacterium, assembly GCA_036511765.1. GTDB lineage: Bacteria > Acidobacteriota > Terriglobia > Terriglobales > Acidobacteriaceae > Edaphobacter. The sequence continues at coordinate 9,150 of DATCBR010000332.1, forward strand.
GTGACGGACTTCGCTGGCGCTGTTGCAGTAGTCACGGTGTTCTCCATTTGTAAGTCTCAGGTTGTAGGAATTGCCTTCGTTGCGCGGGGGAGTTGGTTCACCGGCGCTTCGCCGCCAGTTCGGATCTGGGGAACAGCATCTCAAGATACCTGCGCAGATGTTCGACTGCCTCGCGCGCCACCTGGGGCGTCTGCTTTGCCTTGGCGAAGATGAATGCGCCCTGCAGCACCGACTGCATGAACGTGCCCACGCTCCCGGTTGTCCACCTGGCGCGCGGAGCGTAGAGCTTCTTCGCCGCTTCTACGTCCGCGGTCAGCGCGGCAATGTGCGAGCTCAGCGCCGCCTCGCACGCCTGGCGGATGTGCGGATGGGTGCCGTAGGTCTCCTGCACCAGCGTGCCCAGCAGGCAGGTGTAGTCTGCGAGTTCGCCCGTCAGGATTGCGGCGCGGAAGTCCACGTAACCCAACAGGCGATCGAGCGGGTCTGGGTGCCGCTGATATGGCGCTAATGCAAAGAAGCCCTCGGTCATCGCGCGCCAGTGCGCTACGGCGGCCAGCGCGAGATCGTCCTTGGATTTGAAGTGGTGGAAGAAGCTGCCCTTGGTCACGCCGGCGGCGGCGCAGATATCGTCCACGGTGGTCGCCGCATACCCCTGCGCGCGGACCACGTGCAGCGTCGCGTCGAGCAGCCTCTGCCGCGAAGAGGGAGGCTGCGGCGTTGCACTGGCCTGGCCCGCCACGGTGGACGCGCCTGCTGCGCCCGCCCGACTCGCCATCCCCGCTTTTTTCTTCGCGACGCTCATTTTTTTAACTTGCCACCATACCGACTAGTCGGTACAGTACCAACCAGTCGGTATGGTGTCAAGGGAGATTTTGCCAAAAATTTGCACACCCCTTGAACATCCGCTGTAGGCAATTCAAAAGAACGTACCTGAACCTGGAGAGAAACTTATGAAGATGAACACCTACATCAACTTCGGCGGCAACTGTGCCGAGGCCTTTCGCTTTTACGAGCAGCAACTGGGCGGCAAAGTCAACATGACAATGCTGTGGAACCAGATGCCGGACGCCGACAAGCACACCCCTCCCGGCTATGGCGACAAGGTGCTGCACACCAGCATCCAGTTGGGCGGTGGGGTCCTGATGGGCGCCGATGTTCCCGGCTACCAGCCCATGCGCAGCGCCTACATCTCGCTCCACGTCGACTCCGTGGAAGAGGCTGAGCGCATCTTCAAAACGCTCTCCGAAGGCGGCGAGATTTACATGAACATCGGCGAGACCTTCTTCGCGCAGCGCTTCGCTCAGTTTTCAGACCGCTTCGGCACCAAGTGGATGCTGATCTGCGAGAAGCCAATGCAGCCGCAGGCGTAGCCTCAGGGGCGGAGCGGTCGCAGGGCCGACTCCGCCCGCGAAGGCGGCGTGTAGAATCAACCCTGAATGGCACAGGACAAACTAAGACTTATCCCGCTCGGCGGCCTCGGCGAGTTCGGGATGAATTGCATGGCGCTCCGCTGGCAGGACGACATCATCGTCATCGACGCCGGCCTGATGTTCCCCGAGGAAGAGCTGCTCGGCGTGGACATCGTCGTCCCCGACATCAGCTACCTCACTGACAACCGCGACAAGGTCCGCGCCATCGTCCTGACCCACGGCCACGAGGACCACATCGGCGGCCTGCCGTGGATCCTCTCCGAGCTGAATGTGCCGGTCTACGGCACCGAGTTCACGCTGGCGCTCGTCGAAGGCAAGCTGGACGAGCATCGTCTGCTCGATGACGCCGATCTGATCGAGATCACGGCCGGCGTGCGCTTTACCATCGGACCGTTCACCATCCTGCCCATCCGGGTCACCCACTCGCTGGTGGATTGTGTCGCGCTTGCCATCCAGACACCGGTTGGCATGGTCGTCCACACGGGCGACTTCAAGATCGATCTCTCTTCGCCGGACGGCCGCCCCTTCGATCTCCACGCCTTCGCCGAGCTGGGCAAGCAGGGCGTGCTCTGCCTGCTACAGGACTCCACCAACGTCGATCGCCGCGGCTACACGCCGTCGGAGCGCGCCGTTCGCCCGCGGCTGGATGAGATCTTCGCGCAGACGAAGAAGAAGCTTTTCTTCAGCTGCTTCTCGTCGTCCATCCATCGCATCCGCATCGCGATGGAGCTGGCGCACGACCACGGGCGCAAGGTCGCTGTCGTCGGCCGCTCGCTCGACAACTCCACGGAGATCGCTCAGGACCTTGGCTACCTGGAGCTGCCGCAGGGACTTATCATCAATCCCGGCCAGATTCGCGAGATGCCCGACCACAAGGTGATGGTGCTGATCTCCGGCACGCAGGGTGAGCCCATGTCCGCGCTCTCGCGCGCCGCGGTCAACAACCACAAGCACGCGCACATCGACGCGGGCGACACTGTGCTGCTCAGCTCGCGCGTCATTCCGGGCAACGAGAAGGCGATCTACCGCATGATCGACCATCTGGAGCGCCGCGACGCGCGTGTGATCCACGACGATGGCACGCAGGGGTTGATCCACGTCAGCGGCCACGGCTCGCAGGAAGAGCTGCGCCTGATGATCAACCTGTTGCGGCCGAAGTTTTTCGTGCCTGTCCACGGCGACTACCGCCACCTGAAGCGTCACGCCGAACTCGCAGCCGGGATGGACACCGTCGAGAAAGTGCTGCTGCTGGAAGATGGCGACGTGCTGGAGTTGACGAAGGAGTCCGCGGAGAAGAGCGGCAAGGTCGCCGTCGGCCGCGTCTGTATCGACTCCGGCGGGACGATCGATGTGGTTGAGGACATCGTGGTGCGCGATCGCCAGCACCTCTCCGAGGGCGGCATTGTGCTGCCCATCATTACCATCAACCGGCGCACGGGCAAGGTCGAGAATCCCCCTGAGATCGTCATGCGCGGCTTCGCCGTCGATGACGAAGAGATGATTGCCGGGTCGCGCGCCATTGTGATCCGCACGCTCGAATCGTCAAGCGACGAGGAGAAGCGCGATTACGGCGTCATCAAGGAAAAGATCCGCACCGACCTGAAGCGCTACATCCAGAAGTCGACTTCGCGGCGCCCGCTCATCATGCCGGTGATCCTGGAGATATAGCGTCCCCCGGAATTCCTGTTGTATGTATATCGATATTGATATAGGATTTCCTTGAATGAAAGAGATTGAATTCCTCGGGACTTCTCTCAAGGACTTGCAGTGCTTTCCGAAAGGCGCCTGGAGAATCGCTGGATTCGAACTGCAACAGGTTCAACGCGGTTTTGATCCGGTGGATTGGAAGCCGATGTCCTCCATCGGCCCCGGCGTTCAGGAGTTGCGCGTGTGAGATGCCGAGGGAACATTCAGGGTGATCTATCTTGCACGGCTGCAGGACGCAGTCTACGTCCTCCATGCATTTAAAAAGAAGACCCAGGCCACCGCACAACGAGACATAGAAACGGCACGCAGACGTCTCAAGGCGCTGCTGCAACTGCTAAGGAGCCATCCATGAAGCGACAAAGATTCGCCAACGTCTGGGATGCGCTGTGCGACACTCCGGAAGAGGCGGCCAACCTCACCGCGCGCTCCGACCTCATGATCCAAATCGGGCAGATCATCAAAAAGGGCGGCTGGACGCAGGCGGAGGCCGCGCGCCACTGCGGCGTTACTCAGCCACGCATCAACGACCTTCTCCGGGGCCGCATTGATAAGTTTTCGCTGGATGCTCTGGTCAATATCGCCACCGCACTTGGCCGGAAGGTCCGAATCACACTGCGCGCAGCCTAAATAGAACGTCTTCCGCACAGATTTTTCTTACAGCGCCCGCTCGGCGCAGCGGCGTTCTGCATCCAAGCCATGCAGGAGAACGCACGCATGTTCACGTCCGGCCTCATCGGCATCATCGTCACCCTCGTCGTCATCGGGCTGCTGCTCTATCTGGTCGAGCTCATCCCGATGGATCGCACCATCAAGCAGATCATCCGGATCATCGTCATCATTGCGGTGGTCATCTGGCTGCTTCAGGTGTTCGGTCTGCTGGGATCGCTCAACGGCCTCATCCATCCCGGCCCAGTCCGCCCCATCACACACTAGCCACCTCTGACGTATCTCCGGGTGTCCCATTCATGGAGCGAAGCGACATGAGTGGGAAGAGAATCTGCGCCCCCCCCCGGTTTGCCTATCGTGGCAACATCCGCTCCAACCTCGCTGGCGATGGCTGCGACGACCGCACATAGCGCCTGCCCACGAAGCCGTACTCGCCGCTCAGCACGCGCGCGATCGCCTCGGGATACGCGATGTGCTCCTGCTCCAGAATGCGCGCCGCCAGCGACTCCGCAGTGTCGCCATCCTCGACCGGCACCATGCGCTGCACGATGATGGCG
>DATCBR010000333.1:0-7563 GCA_036511765.1 Acidobacteriaceae bacterium
AGTTGGGGCGGCGATGGGGGCTATATCTGTCGCTTCGCGCTGCGCTCTTCGCTCCGGCCTGCGGCAGCGCGGTTGCGTCCCGCCAAGCGGGACGCGGCGGTGATGTCCGGTGGTGCGCCGGGACTAAAGTCCCGGCCTATGCCCGGACCTATCTCAGAGGCAAAGGCAAATACGGAGATTCTGGAGCGCTGCTCCAGAATGACGAGCGAAGGCAAAATGCGGGGGTCCCTCGACTACGCGATCCGCTGACGCGGATCACTTCGCGGGACCAGGATGACGGCGTTGCGTCGGGCCTTCAGCCCTCCGACGGATCTGGATCGCTTACCTAGGCCTTCCCGCTTCGCGAGATCGGCCTAGGCTGTTATGTGGTCGCGCCGTTGGCGCTTTCCCACTCATCCCGCAAGAGCGCGCGTACGGATGGGGCGCCCGGCGCTGGTATTAGGTGCTGGGGGAATGCAGCGGTGCGGGGCGAGATGCGGCGCGGGCGATGAGGACAGCGGTATAGGCCGCGCCGAACCCGTTATCGATGTTCACCACGGTGACATTGGGGCTGCAGGAGTTGAGCATGCCGAGCAGTGCGGCGGCGCCCGAGAAAGATGCTCCGTAGCCGATGGAGGTAGGCACGGCGATGACTGGAACGCCTACCAAGCCGCCGACGACCGACGGGAGCGCGCCCTCCATGCCGGCGCAGACGATGACGGCGTGGGCGGAGCGGAGTTCATCACGGACGGCGAGCAGGCGATGCAGGCCGGCGACGCCGACATCGAAGAGGCGCGTGACAGATGCGCCGAAGGTCTCCGCGGTGACAGCGGCCTCTTCGGCAACGGGGATGTCGCTGGTGCCGGCGCAGACGACGGCGATGCGGCCGGATGCCGCGGCGGGTGTGGTTTGGCGAAGAGAGACGGTGCGGGCTGTGGGATTGTGCGAAGCGGCGGGATGACGCGCGAGAAGGGCGGCAGCGGTTGGGGGATCGACGCGTGTGGCGAGGACATCGACGCCATCGGCTGCGAGCGAGGCGAAGATGGCGAGGATCTGTTCGGCGGTCTTGCCGGCGGCGAGGATGACCTCCGGCAGGCCGGAGCGCAGGCTGCGGTGATGGTCGACGCGGGCGTGACCCAGGTCTTCATAGGGAAGACTGGCGAGGCGCTCCGCGGCGGAGGCTGGAGTGAGCGCGCCGCGCTCGACCTCGGCAAGGAGTTGGAGGAGGGAGTCGCGGGTCATGCTCTGCCTGACTGTGGATTGGTTTGCGCGTAGGCAGCGACAGCGGCCTGCTGGACGAGTTTGACGGCGACGCCATGGCGGGCGGCGGCGGCGCGGCAGTCTTCAAATTCGGGTGCGATGTTGAGGGTCTCTCCGTCGCGCGTGGCGACTTTGACGCGAATGTCGCCGTAGGAAGTGGAGACGGCGGTGTGTGCGCGGTCGAGCGAGATGCGGCGGTCCTGGCGGATGCGGATGCCGAGGGTAGAGGTCTCGCGAAGGAGAAGCTGTTCGAATTTTGCGCTGTCGGCGGGATGGCAGAGGAGTGTGAGCAGCGTGCCGGGCCGTCCCTTCTTCATGATCACGGGCGCGAGCATGACATCGAGCGCGCCGGCTGCGAGTGCCGCTTCGGCGACGTGGGCGAGGATTTGTGGGGAGAGATCGTCGAGGGCGGTTTCGAGGACTGTGATGGATTCGGTGGATACAGTTTCGGCGGCATCTCCAACACTGAGGCGGAGCGCGTTGGGGAAGCCTGCGGGATTGCGGGTGCCCGCGCCGTAGCCGATGTGCGCAACGCGCATAGCTGGCTGAGGGCCGAAGGTGGGATTGAGCGCGCTGAGGAGAGCGGCGCCAGTGGGCGTGGCGAGCTCTTTTTCGATGTGGGCGGAATAGGTGGGCATGCCGCGCAGCAGATCGGCGGTGGCAGGCGCGGGGACAGGGAAGGTCCCGTGAGCGCAGTTCACCATGCCGCCGCCGACGTTGATAGACGAGCAGTGCCAGGCATCGATTGCGAGGTGGTGGATGCCGGCGGCGGCGGCGACGATGTCGACGATGGCATCGACAGCGCCGACCTCGTGGAAGTGGATCTCGTCGACCGGGACATTGTGAATGCGAGCCTCAGCGTGGCCGAGGAGTTCAAAGGCGCGGATGGCGAAGTCTTTGACGGGAGTGGCGAGCGGGGCGGAAGAGATCAGCGCACGGATTGTTGTGAGGGAGCGGCCATGGGCATGATCGTGAGAATGGCTGTGCGTGGGCGGTTCGTGGGACTGCGAATCGTGGGTGTGGGGATGGTCGTGGTCGTGGGTGTGCGTGTGGCCGGCCTTGTGCAGATGCTGGGTCTTCCGCTGATGCGAGTGGGAGTGCGAGTGCTGGACCTGCTCGGCGAGGCGATTGTTTTCGAGGACATCGACCTTGGTGCAGGTGATGCCACTGCGGTCGACCCGGGTGATGTGCAGAGAAGCGTTGAGGTTGAGCGCGGCTGTGGCGTCGTGGAGGACTTCGGGTGGAACGCCGGCGTCGACGAGCGCGCCGAGGAACATGTCGCCGGCGATTCCGGCGTAGCAGTCAAGATAGGCGATGCGCATAGGGCAATCTCAAAAAAGGCAAATGCTTAACACGGATGAACGCCGATAAAGGCACGGATCAAAAACAAGGGTTGTTCGTCTTCGGTTCGGCTTTAAGTCGCAATCACAATAGCTTCGACGGGCAGGACGTCATTCATGGAGCCGGAGCGGTAGCCCTGGGTGTCGAGGGTGATGTAGGTGAAGCCGAGCGGGCGCAGCGCGGCGGTGATTTGGTCAAGGGTTTCGATGGTCAGGGCATGGGGGAGATCGGCGCGGGCGATCTCGACGCGGGCGAGGTTGCCATGATGGCGGACGCGGACCTCAAGGAAGCCGAGGGCGTGCAGGGCGTCTTCGGCGCTTTCAACCTGGCCGAGGTTTTCAGGCGTTACAGCTCGGCCGTATTCGATGCGGGATGAGAGGCAGGCGCTGGCGGGCTTGTCTGAGAGTGCGAGGCCGGCCGCGCGGGCGAGGGTGCGGATTTCGGCTTTGGCGAGGTTGGCGTCGACGAGCGGTGCGAGGACATTGTGGTTGGCGGCGGCGCGCTGGCCGGGGCGGTGGTCGCCGCGGTCGTCGAGGTTCATGCCGTAGGCGATATGCGCGAATCCGAGGCGCTGGCGCGCGGATTCCATCTGGGTGAAGAGCTCGTCCTTGCAGTGGAAGCAGCGGTTGGCGTCGTTGCGCGCGTAGGCGGGTGATTCGAGTTCGAGGGTGTGGAGGATGTGTGCGGGGATCGAGTGAGCGGCGGCAAATTCGAGCGCGGCGGCTAGTTCTTTGCGGGGCAGTGAGGGGGAGTCGGCGATGACGGCGATCATGCGGTCGCCGAGCACTTGGTGCGAGACATAGGCGAGGAAGGCGGAGTCGGTGCCGCCGGAGTAGGCGACGAGCAGGGAGCCGAGCGCGCGCAGGGATGAGCGGAGCGATTGGAGTTTAGCGGCGAGCTCGGGGGCGGGGACCATTTCAAAGTCCAATTTTACGGCGAAAGACAAAAGTAGGTCCTTCGACTACGCTGCTCGCGGTGCGCGCAGCTCCGCTCAGGATGATAAGCAAAAGCAAAATGCGGGGGTCCCTCGACTGCGCGGTCCGCCGACGCGGATCGCTTCGCTCGGGATGACGGCATCAGTGGGCGATTAGGCGTGGCGATTTTCCCGGGTGCCCAAGTGCGAGGCACCCGGGGGATCCGGCGGGCCGCGTATTTGAGGCGACACAAATGCGGGGATTCTCCGCTGCGCTCAGAATGACAAGCAAAAGCAGATTCCTGCGCATTCGATCCGCGGCGCGGGATCGAATGCTGCGGAATGACAAAGTTGAGGGGGGCGAGTCAGGCGTAGCGGAAGAGGGCTTTGAATCCGTAGTCCATGTGCATCTGGATGTGGCAGTGGAAGAGGGTGAGGCCGGGCTGGTTGGCGGTGAACTCGACGGCGGCGCGGCCGTAGAAGGGTACGACGACGGTGTCCTTGATGAGGCCGGAGGTGGGTTTGGTGTTGATGTCAACCAGCTCGAACTGGTGGCGGTGCAGGTGGAGCGGGTGGGCGTCGTCGGTGCGGTTGTGGAAGGTGAGGCGGTAGCGCTGGCCTTCGTGCAGGACGAATTCATTGTCATGCGGGTAGGGCTTGCCGTTGACGGTGAAGGTGTTGAACTTGCCGGGACCGCCGCCGGGAATTTTTTCGAAGACCATGTCGATATTTTGGGCGGCGGCATTGTTCGCGTCCCGGGTGCCCAACTGCAAGGCACCCGGGGCACCCATCTGTGACGTTGGGGCACCGGGCTTGTTGGCGAACAGGGTGTAGTCCCAGAGGATGGACGCGGGTTTGATCCACTGCGGCTGCTGGTGTGCGTTGGCGTACTCGACGATGATGCCGAGGCCGGCGTTGCGGACGAGGTCGGTGGGTTCGCCGAGGATCCAGACGCCGGGGTTGTTCATCTCAACGAGGGCGCAGACGCGTTCACCGGCGCCAAGGAAGAGGGTCTCGACGGCGGCGGGGTTGGGGACGGGGTTGCCGTCGAGCGCGATGACCTGGAATTTATGGCCGCCGAGCGAGATGCGGCGGTTCTCAATGGCGCTGGCGTTGAGGAAGTGGAAGAGCACGCGCTGGCCCTGGCGGACGCGGATGGGTTCACCGGCGCCGAGGGCGCGGTCGTTGATGGAGTAAGTGGTGGAGGTGACCTCGAGGCCGTTGGGCGCGGTGTTAAGGACTTGCGGCTTTTCGGGCTGCGGCGCGTTGGGGTCGTCGGATTCGTCCATGTCGACCATCTGCGTGGTGAAGAAGGGCTCCCAGTCGCGCAGAGCGAGAAAGATCTCCTGGTCGTAGTTGCCGGGGTTGGATGCGGGGTCGATGTAGACGAAGCCGAACTGGCCGGTGAAGGTGCCTTTGTGGAGGTCGCCCATGGACATGGCGTGGGAGTGATACCAGCGCGAGCCGGAGGGCGTGGGCGTGAACTTGTAGGTGCGGCTTCCGTGGGGCGGGACGAAGGGCGTGCCTTCTTCCTCGACGCCGTCGACGTCGGAGGGGATATGGAAGCCGTGCCAGTGGACCAGTTCCGGCGTGTCGGTGTCGTTGTGGACGGTGACGGTGGTGGGCTGGCCCTCCTTCATGCGCAGGACGGGGCCGGGCGCGGTGCCGTTGTAGCCGATGGTGGAGAGGATGCGGTCGGGCGCGAGTTCGACGGTGACGGGCGCGATGCGGAGGGTGATGTCGGAGGAGGCAGTGGAGGGTTGGTGGCTGGACTGGGCCGGTTGATCCCCCGAGCCCATGCCGGGCAGCATGACGATCTGCGCGGATTCAGACAACGCGGCGGCGCGGCGCGCGTTGGCGGCGACTGCATGGCCGGCGAGCGCGGCGGGTGCGAGTTTGAGAAGGTGGCGGCGGTCCATTTTGTGTCTTGAAGTGTCGCTTGCGCGCGTTCTGTTGGTTAGACGGCTTAGGTCTCTCAGAGGGGATGGTCTCACGCCAAGCGCACGCGGTTCAAACGGCGCGAGGACGAAGTTTTGCGGCGTGCAACCTGGGGGCGGGCGATTCGTCTATAAAGGAGAGCAACCGGTCAAAGGTAGAACGACAGGGCAGTAGAGGTAGAACAACAGGGCAGCACAGACAGCACGATACGGCAGCGCGCAGGAAGGAAGCATCGCCATGAAGCTCCTGGTCCAGTCCGCAGTGGTGACGATGGCGGTGTTGAGTCTTGCGCTGGGCGCGTTCGCGGGGCAGCGCATCGCGGACTGGGGCTCGATCAATACGCAGACGGGCGATAAGGCGGAGTTTTACTGGTCGCGGCTGAGCTATACGACGACGATGGGCGGCGGTGGATACGGCGGCTTCGGCGGCGGGTATGGCGGTGGCCGGTTTGGTGGCGGGTACGGCGGCTTCGGCGGGACGTGGCAGCGGGACTATCCCAAGGCTGACCGGCAGTTTTTGATGGCGTTGAACCGGCTGACGCGGATTAACGGGCGCAGCTATGAGCAGGTGGTGAGCGCGGACTCAGACGACATTTACAACTATCCGTTTGTGTACGCCGTGATGGTGCATACCTGGAGCTTCAACGACGCCCAAGCCAAGCGGATGCGCGAGTATCTGCTGAAGGGCGGCTTCCTGATGGTGGACGACTTCCACGGCACGCAGGACTGGGAAGACTTTATGCGCGGGATGCGGCAGATCTTTCCCGATGGCGAGAAATATCCCGTCGAAGACCTGACGGACAAGGATGAAATCTTCCATGTTTTGTATGACATGAACGATAGATTTCAGGTGCCGGGTGAGCAATACATTCGCAGCGGGCGCACGTACGAGAAGGATGGGTATGTCGCGAAGTGGCGCGGCATTCGGGACGAGCATGGCAGGCTCATGGTGGCCATCTGCCACAACATGCATCTGGGCGACGCGTGGGAGTGGGCCGACGATCCGGACTACCCGGAGCAGTTTTCGTCGATGGCGTTTCGCGTGGGGCTGAATTACGTGATGTACAGCATGACGCATTAGGCGAGGTTCAAGGTTCATGGGGCAAGGTTCAAGGGAGGACCACAAAGCAACCACGGATTGACGCGGATGAGCACGGATTCCGCGCGGCGCTCTTGAACCTCGAACCATGAACCCTCGAACCTTCCCACCCATGTTTGAATTTTTCTTCAAGTATCCAATCCCGGTCTTTCTCAAAGGCAAGTACATCCTGCTGGGTGCATGGCCGGGATGGATGCTGGCGCTTTCGATTGTGCTTGCCGCGGGCGGGCTGGGATGGCTGGTATGGCGAGCATTGCCTCACCCCAGCGAGCAAAGCTCGCTGGGGACCCCGGTGAAAACCACCGGCTCGCTGAACTTTCGCGGAGTCACGGGCTGGCGGGTGTGGGCGATCTGGGGGACTGAGGCCGCGCTGGTTGCCTTGCTGCTGACGCTGCTGTGGGAGCCGGCGATTACAGTGGCGGAGTTGAAGAGCCAGCAGAACATTATTGCGGTGTTGCTGGATGACTCGCGCAGCATGGCGATTGCAGATGCGGGCGCGGATGCAAAGACGCCGCGCGAGGCGGTGGTGCTGAAGACGCTGGAAGACGGCGTGCTGGATGGATTGAAGAAGAAGTTTCAGGTGCGGGAGTATCGGCTGGATGGCGGGCTGACGCGGGAAGAAGGCACCCCACCCTTTCGCGATGAGGCAGCGAAAGGATGGGCCACCCGCGAGAGTGCGGCTGCGACACATATTAACGCTGGACTGCGGCAGTTGTTGAATGAGACCAGCGATCTGCCGTTGGGCGCGGTAGTGCTGCTGAGCGATGGCGCGGAGAACGGGGCGGGCGGGGCTGGTGGTGGAATCGATGCAGACACGATCAACGCGTTGCACAACCGCCGGCTGCCGGTGCATACGATCGGCTTCGGCAAGGAGAAGCCGCTGCATGATCTTGAGCTGGACGATGCTGCGGTGGCGGTGAAGGCGATGGCGGGAGCGAAGGTGACGGTGACGGTGAGCTTCCATCAGCATGGGTACACCGGGCAGAAGGCGACGCTGGACATCAAAGACGGCGACAAGCTGCTGACGACGCGCG
>DATCBR010000334.1:0-4203 GCA_036511765.1 Acidobacteriaceae bacterium
TCGCGGTATGCGTGGATCGATCTGGATCGCGTGGGAATCTGGGGACACTCGGGCGGAGGCAATGCGACGGTGTCGGCGATGTTCCACTTTCCGGAGTTCTTCAAAGTGGGTTGGGCGGAGAGCGGCAACCACGACAATCGGGACTATGAAGATGATTGGGATGAGCGGTGGGCGGGGCTCGAGGTGATTGGGCCGGATGGAAAAAGCAACTACGAGCCTCATGCGAATCAGAATTATGCGAAGAACCTGCAGGGGCACCTGATGCTGACGCATGGAACGATGGACGACAATGTTCCGCCGAACAATACGCTGCTGGTGGTGGATGCCTTGATCAAGGCGAATAAAAACTTCGACATGCTGATGATTCCGAATGTGCATCACGGCTACGCTGAAGCGACTCCGTATGTGATGAAGCGGCGGTGGGATTATTTTGTGAAGTATCTGGCGGGAGGAACGCCGGCGATGGACTTTGTGCCGAAGTCGTACGCGGAGATTGTGAAGGCGTACTACGCGGCGCAGTGAAGACAGTGGATAGAGGATAGAGTGTAGAGGATAGAGAAGTGCAACGGTGCCCCGCCGGTGGATTGGCGGGGCATTTTTGTGCGTGGAGTTACTGGACGATTTTGCCGTCGGCTGAGGTGGCGGAGGGGTGGTTGGGTGAAGGCGGAGGGGTTTGGACCTGCCAGCCGTTGCTGGTGTCGACTAGCGTGGCGCTGGCGGTGCCGTTGCCGGCGAGATCGGATTGGACGTTAGGGAAGGCGGTCTGGGTTTCGGCGACCTTGGCCCAGTCGGGTGCGCCGGAGAAGGTGTAGTGGTAGTTGACGACAGTGGTGGCGCCGGGCTGGGCGTTGTTGGGCGTGGAGCTGTCAATGGATTGGACGGAGCGATGGCCGTAGCAGAAGTTGCCGTAGCCGGGCTGGTTGGGGTCGGCGGTCCAGGCGCTGCGGTCCTTGTCACTGAGGTCGTAGTTGACCTCCTGCTTTGAGATGATGATGATCTTTTTCTCACTGGTGGAGCGGGTGAGGAGGCCTTGATCGACGAGCGCGGCGAAGGGTGCGGTCTGATCGGCATCGGAGGCGGCGACCTGGGTGGGGAACTTCTGGGGTTGAGACCAGAGGCAGGAGGGATGAGCCGAGTACCAGTCGTTGAGAGCGGTCTTGTAGTTGGCGGAGTTGTCGGTGGTTGTCTTGCAACCAGCGAGGAGTAGAAGGGCGGTGGCAGCGAATGAGACTTTGCGTATGGAGGTCATGAGAATCCTTTCCCGACGTAGGATGCAGCGAGAGGGAAGGAGGTTTGCACTAGAAGGCCGCGATAACTTCGGCGGGGGACAGACCGTTGGCGCGGAGGGTGCGGAGGGAGAGCGCGTGGCGGCGCTTGGCGAGGCGGACGCCGGCTTCGTCGCGCAGGAGATCGCAGTGGAAGTAGGCGGGGGTGGAGAGGTTGAGGACTCGCTGCAGGAGGATCTGGCGAGCGGTGGATTTGAGGAGGTCGCGGCCACGGACGACTTCGGTGATGCGGAGGTCGGCGTCGTCGACGACACAGGCGAGCTGGTAGCTGGGGAGGGCGTCCTTGCGCCAGATGAGGAAGTCGCCGAAGTCGACGGCGGGGGTGAAGGATTGCGGGCCCGCGTGGAGGTCGGTGAAGGCGATGGGCTGGTGGTCTGGAGTGCGGAGGCGGTAGTTGACGTTGGGGAGAAGGGTGGTTTGGGGCTCGATTGCGATAGGGCGGCAGTGGTTGTTGTAGAGAGGCTCGTCGTCTTCTTCGTGCGGCGCCTGGGTGGCGTGGGCGAGGTCGTTGCGGGAGCAGGTGCAGGGGTAGGCTAGGCCGGTGGCGAGGAGTTGCTGCATGGCCGCACGGTAGAGAGAGAGGCGTTCGGATTGGCGGACCTCGGCGTCCCAGGTGATGCCGAGCCAGCAGAGGTCTTCGCGGAGGGAGGCGGAGAATTCGGCGCGGGAGCGGTGGGGGTCGACGTCGTCGTCGCGGAGATAGAGGGTGCCGTGAGCGGCGCGGGCGCGCTGGTACGCGGTCCAAAAGGTGCGTGCGTGGCCGAGATGCAGCAGGCCAGTGGGGGAGGGAGCGAGACGGCCGATGTAGGGCGTAGGCATGTCTGTAAACCACTATGCCACGGGTCCTGGTCCTGCGCGGACGGCGGGAGTGGGAGCGTGCGATGTGCGGGCGTTTTGGGTAGATGCTGCTCGGGGATTTTATTTGATGGCAGCATAAGTCGCTATCGTCTGATTTTGCCTGGGCCTCGGGCCGATGCAATAATTCCGCATGTCCACTGATGCGAAGGCTACCCTCTCCCAGACGGAATCGCTTGCCACGACTCGTCGCCGCTTCCTCGCTGTCTCTACTGCCGCCGGCCTCGGCAGCACGCTATTCCCCGGCGCACTGTTAGCGCTCGCAACCAGCTCCGGCGAGGCGCAATCATCCGCCCAATCGGACCTGCGAGGCTGGCCCGCGATCACGCCTGACATGGTGGATGCCGCTGCGGCGATTGCTGCAATCAAGCTGACGGCGGAGCAGAGGCAGATGATGCTCGAAGGCCTCGTCGGCCAGCGCAACTCCGCGCTGCGCGTGCGCGGTCTGCATCTGCCCAACAGCGTCGCGCCGACAGCGGTCTTCAACCCCGTCCCCGCTGGCACGCCCGGCCCACAACCCTCCTCGCGGCGGCCGGTCGTGCTGGGCCCTGCGCCCTCCGTTGCCGACGTCTCGCCGTCGCAGGAAGACAAGCTCGCCTTCGCCACCATTCGGCAACTCGGCGAGCTGATGCGGCATCGCAAGACGACCTCGCTGGACCTCACAAAGCTCTATCTCGTCCGCCTCAAGCGTTACGATCCCACGCTTCACTTCGTCATCACGCTGACCGAAGAGCGCGCGCTCGCGCAGGCCGCAGCCGCAGACAAGGAACTCGCCGCAGGCAAGGACCGCGGCCCGCTCCACGGCATTCCGTGGGGAGCAAAAGATCTGCTTGCCGTAAAGGGCTATCCGACGACGTGGGGCGCAGCGGGCTTCGAGAACCAGACCTTCGACGAAGATGCCGAAGTGGTCAAGCGACTCGACGCCGCCGGTGCGGTGCTGGTCGCGAAGCTCACGATGGGGGCGCTCGCGCAGGGCGATCTCTGGGGCTATGCCGAGGGCACGGGCAAGCGCGGAGCACGCACTCGCAACCCCTGGAACCCGAAGCAGGGAAGCAGCGGCAGCTCGGCTGGCAGCGCGAGCGCCACCTCCGCCGGCTGCGTCGGCTTCGCGCTCGGCACCGAAACCCTCGGCAGCATCTCTTCACCCAGCACACGTTGCGGCGTTACCGGCCTGCGCCCCAGCTTCGGCCTGGTTCCGCGAACCGGGGCGATGGCGCTCGTCTGGTCGATGGACAAGATCGGCCCCATTACGCGCTCGGTTGAAGACTGCGCCCTCGTCCTCAACGTCCTCTACGGTCCGGATGGCCGCGACCAGAGCGTGCAGCCCGCGCCGTTCCACGCGGACCTCACCACCGACATCCACCAGCTACGCGTCGGCTACATCGAGTCCGCCTTCAAAGCTCCCACGCTTCGGCCCCTGTCGGCCGACGAAACGAAGAGCCTCTCCGCCGCGGACCGCGCCATGCGTGAGCAGCAGCAGCACGCCGACTTCGAACGTCGCAGCTACGACGCGAAGTTCGACACCCGCGCCCTCGAAACGCTGCGCGGCATGGGCATCCAACTCACGCCCGTCGAGCTCCCCAGCTTCCACTTCTCCGCGCTGCTCAACATCCTCGGCGCCGAGGCTGCGGCTGCCTTCGACGATCTCACCACCTCCGGCCGCGACGCCCTGCTCTCCGGCCAGAAGCCCTACGACTGGCCCAACGGGTTCCGCACCTCGCGCTTCCTCTCCGCCGTCGACTACATCCAGGCCGAGCGCGCACGCACCCTCGCGCTCTCCGCCATGCATGAGACCTTCAGCAACTTCGACGTCATCGTCACGCCCAGCGGAGGCACGCAGCTCACTGCAACCAATCTCTGCGGACAGCCCGCGGTCATCGTGCCCAACGGTCTGCGCGGCAACGATGCACCACCCTTCGCCCCCACCGAGGACGACGACTGGCCCGACTACGGAGGCCCGGGAACTCCCGTCTCGCTGACGTTCCTTGCGCCGCTGTATCAGGACGCAAAGGCCGTCGCACTCGCGCACGCTTACCAGCAGAAGACCGGCTTCCAGTTGCTA
>DATCBR010000335.1:0-30071 GCA_036511765.1 Acidobacteriaceae bacterium
CTGTCTTCAACCCGAAGCATCGCCGCAGCCCGCGCGCCACGTTGTACTCGCCGCCGCCCTCCCACACCTGGAATTGCCGCGCCGTCGCCACCCGCACGTCACCCGGATCGAGCCGCAGCATCACCTCGCCAAGGCTCACCAGGTCCCACTTGCATTGATCTTTGGCGCCCAGCGCGATGCTGTTCTTTCCGTTTGCCGTCAACTTAAGGTCTGCTTTCTCTCAAGTACTGAATCGAGCGAGCTACGCTGAGATGCCGCTACCATTGTAGCCAAGCAGTTCGCGATGCCGCAGTCACGGGCCTTCGAAAAGCCCATCTCCCACTTTGAATATCGATGAAGAACCTCGCCGATCAGACCGACGCCGACTCTCTGCGCGCCCGCATCGCCGCACTTATACCTTCCCTTCCAGACTGTCCCGTCAACGAGCGATAGCAGCCGTGCGAAAGCTCTCCCGGCTGATAAACCTCGGGTTCACCAGGGACAGCGTTTGATCCACAAAGATGCGCGGGTGGCACAGCAGACCCGCTTCAACTGCCTGCGACGGCAGCGTGTCCCGGTGGTACTGGCACACGCCTCCAAACTCTGGATGGGCGTCGATGAAGGCATCCAACTGCCTCTCATACTCCAGCAGGCTGGAGAAGTCCCGTTCCGGACCAAACTCCCAGGCAATATCGCCGGTGCACCATAGTCCGCGAAAGCCTGCGTCGAGGGCATCGTCGAGTGCGACGCTAAGGCCGTCTGTCATGCGTGCGATCTCGAACCGGCGATCGACCAGGTGAGACCGCTCGGAGACGAATACCAGCCGTCCCAGGGCCACATCATGGGCAACGTCGACGCCTTCGGCCGCAAGATACGAGCGCATGCCCGCCATCATCGGCGGGCTGTCAAAGCACATGCAGCGAAAGTCCCCCGCCAGCCTCTCGGAGATGGTCCTCGCAAGTGCGGCCAGGTGGCGCGAAGGCGCGCCGTCGTATACCAGGCACTGATGGCGTAAAGGCTCGAATTCCATCGGACTGTTGCCAGTATAGGGATCCCCTGGATTCGCGAAGATCACCTATTGTGTGTAGCCGTTCCATCACGGGTAAGCCCGCAACTCCGCACAAACCTACGGCGCCATGCCTGCGCATGACGCCGTGGTTGAGCCGTACATTGCCTCCGTTGTCTCTTAGAACTGGTACTTTGCGGCCAGTTGCAGTTGACGCATGCCGCCCGCGCCGACCTGGCCGAAGGAGGAGGATTGGAAGTTGAGGTTGGGCGTGCCCCAGTTGGGATGGTTCAACGCATTGAAGGCTTCAAAGCGAATATCCAAATGGTGCTTCTCGTTGTAGGGCATCAGGAAGGACTTATGCAGCGATGCATCCATGTTCGTAAACCCAGGTCCATGGACACTGCCGCGCGTCGCATTGCCCCAGAGGCCGCCGATGTTGACCGGATTGGTGACGATCGGAGCAGTGGGGTTAGCTTGCGTGGTCACATTGACAATTACGCCAGGCTGGGAATACGCGGCCTTGGAGGCGCACGATTCCACCGTGAGGGTGTTGCACGGCAGATAAGGGCTGAGCCCTGTGACGTTGGGCCGGTCGAAGTTGCCGAACAGGCCACCGAGACCGGAGTTGTCGCCGCCGTATTGCGGAGTGACCACCTGGCCGCGCTGATGGGTGAAGGTTCCGCCGATCTGCCAGCCGCCGATCACCACATTCACCAGCTTGTTCTCAATCGGAACCAGCTTGCCCGGTCCGATCGGCAGCTCATAAAGTCCCGACACAACCACGCGGTTGCGCACGTCGAATGCAGACGGGCCGTATTCGCAGGGGATGCAGAGACCATTCTGCGCGTTCAGCAGGTCATTGCCTTGGTTGCGGACGCCGCTGGTGTCATCCAGCGACTTCGAGTAGGTGTAGGAAGCGGTTAGATTCGCGCCTTTGGTGAAGCGCCGATTCACCTTGACCGATCCCGCGTTGTAGTTTCCAGTGCCCTCGTCGTGCACCATCTGCGCGCCGCTCTGCACGTTCTGAAATGCCTCCCTCGACTGGTAGCTGGTAATGCTGACCTTGGTGCAGTTCGGGCAGGTAGGCGTGGCCGCGGACAGAATGTTATACCCCGTCCCAGCGTTCGCACCGCCTGTCCCGCCAGTGAGCAGTCCATATGGAGACGGCTGGTTGGCGTTGAAGAAGCCGTACAGGTGACGGCTCAGCGCCCCTTGGTATCCAGCCTCGAAGGACCAGTTCCTCCCGACCTGCTGCTGAATATTCAGCAGGAACTGTTCGGTATAACTGGTATGGTGGGTCGCGGCGTTTGAGAACGCCACAGTGTTGTTGGGAAGGCTGACGGTGCTTCCTCCCGCCGGAGCTGCATTGGCCCAGGTGAGGTTGGATGCGCTGCCAAATGTGTTGGCGTTCTGGTTGTTGACGGTCACGCGCCCGGCGATGTTACGCGCCATATCAAAGTACGCGTTGCCGATGTCCTGCGTGTAGAAGATGCCGAATCCGGTCCGGACCACTGTCTTGGCCGTCGGGGTATAGGAGACGCCGAATCGTGGCGCAAAGTTGGTGTAGATGGTGTTCATCAACGCGCCGCCTGGCACCTTTCCGTTGCTGCATACCGCATTGGTGTAGAGCCAGCGAATCGCAATCCCGCTGTAGACATTCGCCGGATCGCAGTTGCCCTGCCGCGCGTAGTACGGGTACATGGGGTTGTAGGTTCCGGCTGTCTTGACCGACCCGTCGGGGTTGTACGTTGCGGGTGTCGAGGCCGTCCCATATGTGGTGCTTATGTCGCCGACCTTCGGAATCACCGGAAACAGCGTATTGAAGTTGTTGCCGAACGTGTCGTTCCACGGCGGCGTCAGCTCATACCGCAGGCCCGCGGAGATTGTAAGCTTGGGCGTGACCTTGTACGTGTCATCCACATACGCGTTCTCAACGTTGCGGATATAGTTTGCATTGGCCACGGCCACCGCAACGGTCGACTGCTGAAGATTGCCCAGCAGGAAGTCTGCCAGGGAATCACCGCCCACAGGTTTACCGCTGGTTTCGTTTGCGGTGGTGTACGGCCCGCTGCTGAACTGGCCGCGCGAAAACTGATTGCCCAGCTGGTTGAAGGTCTGCCGGTTGTATTCGAAGCCCAGATGCAGGGAGTGCTTGCCCTTCACCCAGGTCACGTTGTCTACGATCTGCCATATGGGGTCAGTGATCACGTAGGGTCCATCGCCGCCCAGATCGCCGATTCCCGCGTAGATGCTCGGCGTCCCGCCAACGCCGAGGCCGTTGGTGGATCCGTTACCGCTCGCGCTGTTAAAGCTCATCGCTGGGATGCCCCAGGTTGCCGGGTTACCACCACCCAGGCCAGGAATCCCGATCTTGTCCACCACGTCGTTGGTAAACGCCGCCAGCAGGCCCTGAGAGTTGAAGAACCGGCTGTACCCGAACCGCACCTCATTCACCAGCGATGGCGAAAAGGTGTACGTGTTGGACGCC
Organism: Acidobacteriaceae bacterium; assembly: GCA_036511765.1. Taxonomy (GTDB): domain Bacteria; phylum Acidobacteriota; class Terriglobia; order Terriglobales; family Acidobacteriaceae; genus Edaphobacter. The sequence continues at coordinate 3,477 of DATCBR010000335.1, forward strand.
ATGTACTGTTTGTACTGCGTAATCAGCTTGCTGCCTGCGCCCAGCAACCCCGTATTGACCGTATTCTCATCTCCCTTGCTGAAGCGGAAAGCAAACTGCGACTTCTGGGACATGTTGTAGTCCCCGCGCACCGTAAAGGAGTAGCGGTTGGAAGGGTTCGTGGTGCTGTAGTGGTAATTCGAAAGAGCGCTGCAATTGGTATTGGCTTTGGGCGCTGTGGTCGGGCAGTTCCACTGATATTGATTCTGGCCGGAACCACCACCTGCAGCCGTCCCTAGGTAGTTCAATAGGGCCGTCGACTGCGACTTGATACTGCCGGTTGGGATCGTATTATTCGCGAAGGGTGTACCTGGGATCGGGGCCGACGGATCATAAATCGTTACAGGTTGGGTGTGGACTACCCCGGACGTGTCTTCCCAGTTATAGGAGTACCCCTGGAAGTTGCCCGCTGCCATCTGCGGCGTCGGCACCGTCGCCGTCGCATTGGGATTGCTCGCACGGCTCCGATACCACTCATCGTCCACCATGAAGAAGAGCTTGTTACGGCCGTCAAGGAGCTTCGGGATCCGCACCGGCCCATCCAACTCAAAGCCGAAATCGTTGTATTTGAAAGGCGTGATCACCTGTGTGGAACCCGCCGTGTGTCGCTGGATAAACCAGTACGGCTGTGCATCCACGAAGTTATTGCGGATGAACTCATACATGCTGCCGTGATACGTGTTGGTTCCGTTCTTGCTCAGCACGTTGATCTGCGAGGCTTCGTGGCCGAACTCCGCCGAATACACGCCCGTCTGCACCTTCATCTCCTGAATGCCGTCCATGGATGGCTGCGCAATGTAAGTATTGAAGTCCGGATCGGTATTTACGATCCCGTCCAGCGTGTAGTAGTCGAACATGATGCGCTGGCCGCCAATGGCGATCGACTCGCCCGCGCGGTCGCCGCCCAGACGGCTGCCCGCCTGGCCGGATCCCGATGAGAGCGTATTCACGTTCGACGAAAGTGCAACCAACGCCAGGTAGTTTCTTCCATTCACCGGCAGCTCATTGATCTGCGCATTCTCAATGACTGTGCCCAGCGTAGGATTGTCCGACTGCAGCAGTGTTCCCGTCGCCTGCACATCCACCGACTCCGTCACCGCACCTACCTGCAGCGCCAGGTTCAGCTTCACACTCTGCGCCACCTGCACCTCAAACGTATCGCTCTGCGAGGTCTTGAACCCCGCATGCTGCGCCTGCACCTTGTACATTCCCGGCGGCACCTCCGTGAACGTATAGTCGCCCGCATCGGTCGACTTGGTCACGCGAGTCGTGTTCGTACCCACATTGGTCAGCGTCAAGTCGCTCTGCGGAAGACTCGCGCCCGCCGGATCGGCAAGATGACCCGAGATCGAACCCGCCGTCTGCGCCGACAATCTCATACCCGGCAACATCACCAGCAGCGCCGCGAAAACACCGCACACAAACGCTGCAACTCGACGGGATGAAGAAGCTGAAAAGATACGCTGGTCTTTCGATACACCTTGGATAAAGTAGTTCAAAGCGGCCGACCTCCCCAAGGCTGCGCGCGGCAGCCTGGCATTCATTTCTGGATCTGGGAACACGTCCCTCCCGGAAGGCTGCTGCAAAACACCCCGCTAATAGGCGCCACAAACTGGCGCTTCAGCCGCTGGTGCTCTTCCGGGAGACATGTCCGAGTCGCCCCCAGCAAACGCGCATGATCCTACCCGTGACAACGTTCCATCGGGTATTGTTCCCTTGCCATTGTCGATAGTTCTTAGTTGTCAGTGGCTTAGCAGGGGAGTACAGTACGGTATCCAGCCAAGGATGCCGAGCCTCCAGGCCGCGCCTTATTGCGGGGAGCATAGCTTTGAGCAACTCAACGGAAGAGATCGGATCTACCGAGCGCAAGCAAGGCGGCGCAACCGTGCCTCCGGCAGAGGTTCGCAGGACCCTCTCCGCCGTTTTGCAAGGCGCTCCCTTTCGCACCAGCCCCCAGACGCAGAAGCTGCTCCAGTTTCTTGTCACGGAGGCGCTGGCCGGTCGCGCTGAAACCCTCAAAGAGCGCAACATCGGCGCCCACGTCTTCGGGCGGCGCCCGGGCTATGACACGAGCGACGACCCCATCGTGCGTCTGCGCGTTGGCGAAGTCAGAAAGCGGCTCGCGCTCTACTACCAGTCGACCCGCGAGGAGCCCGTCCGCATCAGCATCCCCTCCGGCTCTTTCCGGCCCTCGTTCGAGTGGACAGGCGACCTCCCCGGTCACTCCGTCGCGGAAGGACAGCCGGCAGCAGGCTCGATTCCCCCTGCGGTCGAACCGGTCCCTCATCCCGTGCTGCGAATGCCCTCCATGCCACCACCGGTCAGAAGGCCGTTCTCCAAGTGGTGGTTCGCGGCGGTCGCTTTGCTTGCGCTTTTGGCGCTGGCAGTTGCGCATTTCATTCCGTCGCCCGAGGAACGCGCCATGAATCGGTTCTGGGGGCCTGTGCTGGATGACTCGCACTCAGTTCTGATCCACATTGGCAACAATGCTGTCTATGAACTGAATCCTGCGTATCAGGCGGAATATCTCGCACAGCACCCTGACGATCCCGATGCGGCTTTGGGATTCAGCAATTACTTTCCCATACCTCCCGAAACCAAAATCCCCATCGAGGACTTGACCCCGGCCAGAAACGTCTACCACACCAACGGTGACGTGACCGCCTTGCTCGACATTGCTTCCCTGCTTGTGCGCCGCAACCGGCCATTCGATCTTCGCTATGGCGGCGATGTGACCTACGATGATCTGCGGGAAAGTCCTACAATCCTGATCGGCGCTCACAATAATTACTGGACCATGAGTCTTACCCGCAACTATCGGTTTGCATTTGAGGGGCCCGACGCCATCGTCGACCACTCCGATCCCAAACGCCGCTGGGCAGCCGACGCCAATCGCAATCAGGACTATGCAATCGTCTCCCGCGTCTTAAACTCATCGAACGGCCGGGCCCTCATCTCGATCGCAGGGGTGGGGCACGGAGGAACCTTTGCTGCCGCGCGTTTTGTCACCAGTCCCCGGTCCATCGCCGCGCTCGCAAAGTCTTTACCCAGGGGCTGGGAGAAGAAGAATCTTCAGGTCGTGCTGCACACCAGCGTCAAAAATCAGGTCCCAACCTCTCCTGAAGTCGTCGCTACCTGTTCCTGGTAGTCCCCTCATCTGCTAATCCTCTACCGCAGGTAATCGAAAAGCGACTGCTTTTCCAGCGTCGCAATCACGCTCATCAGCGCCTGTGTCTGTATCTCCGCCGCCGACAGCTGCGTTGCGATCTGTGCGGGATCGGCGGCCACCAGGCTGGAGGCGGTTATAGTCCGGTTGGTGGCGTCCGTCTGCGCGTACGCGCTGGCGGAGTTGATCCGGCTCAGCGCGGAATCCAGCGTGCTCCGCTGCTGCGACACGTTGCCCAAAGCATTCTGCAGCACCGCAAGGTCCGCCGTCGAGGTCGAACTGGCCGCGCCGGATGAGAAGTCCGCGATCAGATTGTTCAACGCCGCGAGCACGTTGGCGCCTGCTGTAGTGAAGACCGCGGCGCCGGACACACCGGTTGAGATACGTTGCCCGGTCTCAGTTGTAATGGAACCCGTATGCGCGTCGCCGTTGTAGGTCACCGTCGCAGGTGAGGTGCTGGTGTCCAGCGTAAAGGGCTGGGTCGCGCCCTGGCTGCCGGCGAAGAGATAGGTCCCCTGATAGCTGGTGTTGGCCAGCGCCAGCACCTGGTCGCGAATACCGGAGAGAGACTGCGCGAGCGATTTCAGGTCGGCGGAGTTCTCCGTGCCGTTCACACCCGCGGTCGTTGCCGAGATCGCCACGGTAATCTGACTCACCACGCTGCCCAGCGCTGAGTCCGTCACCTGCATTTGACCCTGCGCCGTGGTCGCAGTCTGGACAAAGGTATCGTCCTGTGCGGCGGCGGCGTTCAGCATGGACGCCTGGCCGGCGGCCACCGGATCGGTGGAGAGCGACGCGACCCGCAAGCCGGAAGAGAGTTCGCTGGCCAGCTTCTGCTCCGCCGCGGTGGAGCTTGAGAGCGACCCGCTCAGGTTCATGATGTAGTGTGGATCGACGCGCATCGCGGTCCCCTTCTCTGGAACGTCAGTTCCCTTCCCGGTCTATCAGCTCACTGTCGTCTGCACTCCAAGATTCAGCGCGACCGCCATCATCTGGTCGACGATGGAGAATACCTTCGCCGCGGCGGCATACGACCGTTCGTACATCGTAAGGTTGGCGGCCTCCTGGTCCAGCGAAACGCTGGACTGCGCGCTCTGCTGCGCTACCAGTTGCGTCAGTGAACCCTGCTGCGTCGTGTTCTCCTGCTGCACCTGCGCCACCTTGCTGCCCAGTTGCGTCAGGAATCCCGCGAAGAAGCTGGTGGCCGTCTGTCCGCCGATCGCATTTGAATTGGCGATCGCCAGCAGCGCCGCGGCATTTGTGCCGCCGTTCGCACCTTCATTGGTGGCCGCGGCAGCGATGGCGTTGGGATCTAGAGTTGCCGGCGAGATGGCAGACGCTGCACCGGAGGAGCTGACAGGAAGACTGAAGATCACACCCCCTGGATTGCCATTCGCATCGAGGCCCGCCTGGTTCTGCGTGTTCACCGCCGAGCCGATCGAGTACGCCAGTGAGTCCAGTGCCGCGGATGCCTGCGGCAGGTCGCGGTCCCGCGCTGTGAGGATCCCGCCGAGCTGTCCGCCGGTAAGGGTCGCCGTAATGTCCACGCCCGAAGCCCCAACAATGTGAACGTTGCCGCTGACCAGCGAGGTGGAGAGTGGAAATGCCTTGCCTTCGCTCACCAATGGCTGGCCGTTCGCGGCTGTCAGGGTCAGCCCATTGTTCTCTGTCTTGATCTGGTCGAAGCCCACCAGGCTTGAGAGTTGCGTCAGGTCCTGCTGCCGCTGGTCCTCCAGCGTTCCCGCATCGGCGTTGGGGCTGGCGCCTGTGATCTGCACGTTCAGTTGCGCGATCGATGTCAGCAGCGAGTTGATATTGGAGACGATGCCCGTGGCCTGCTGGTTCAGCGAGCCTGTCTGCTGCGCAATGGCAGACGCGGCGGAGTTGAAATTCGTAGCCAGCGTGGCGGCGGCCGAGAGCACGCCCTGCCGCACAGAGACGTTCGATGGGCTGGCCTGCAACGCACTGAAGGAGTTGAAGAAGGCGTTGATGTCCGTGCCCAGCGTAGTGGACGCGGAAGCGCTGGAGTTCGAGCTCAGGCCGAAGATCGATTGCAGGTCGGCCAGCGCCGTGCCCTCAGAGGAGCTGGCTGCGACCGCCTGCGTCTGCTGCTGCACACGCTGGTTCAGCACAGGGTTGCGCTGCGAGAGCGCGCTGACCGTCGCGCCCATGCCGGATGCGGAGTTACGGCTCAGCGAAACCCTGTCCAGCTCATGCCACGTTGCGACCTCATTGCTGTAGCCGGGAGTGTTGGCGTTGGCGACATTGTTTGAAGTAATGTCGAGCGCTGCCTGGTTCGCCTCCAGCGAGTTCTGCGAGAGATAGAGAAGTCCGGTCAGCGTGCCCATCGCGCGCTCCCTTCTGCGTCGCCGCCGGCGCGGCGCAGGACCCGCAGGTTCTCGCCCGTCGCGCCCAGCAGATCGCCCAGCATGCGATGTTCACTCATAATTCCAGTGTTGAATGCGGGTGCGCCACATCTTGGAGAGATGTGGGATAACGGCTGCTCGGATAGAGCGAAGCTCAGCATCTTTTCCGCTTTCGCCGCCAGCGACTCCAGCTCCTCGATACGCAGGTGAGCCAGCGCCGCGCGCGTTGCAGCGAGCAGGCTGGCGATGTCCGGCGTTTCCATTGGGGATTGCAAATCTGCCTCTGGCCTTTCTGTCCTTCTGCGAGACGCCCTAACCCAGCAGCGAGCGGATCATCTTGTCCGCAACATCCGATGCGGAGACGTTATAGGTCCCGGCTGCAATCGCCTGCTGCAGCGCCGTCACTTTGTCCATGCGGACATCGCTGGTGCTCAGCACCTGTGCCAGCGCCCCGCCAAACCCGGAGAGCTTCGTGTGGTCCGCCGCGTTCGCAGGAGACGTCCCCGGCGCTGCGGAGTTCGAGAGCGAGACAGATGCCGTGCGCTCCGTCTGCGCGGTGCCGGAGGTCGCCGCCGTCTCTGTTGCGAATGGGTTCTGCGTATTGCCGATTCCGTTGGTGTAGCTCAAGGTATTCCTCCGCTTACTCTCGGTTCATCGGCGGCGGTTTGGGGGACTTTAGGGGTGGATTAGAGATTTCTGAGAATTTTTTGCTTCTTTGGAATCAGGTAACTAACCGGCGGTTACGGGTGGATTGGCATGAGTACCGTGCTGCTTCTCGACTTGCTGTACGACCAGCTTCGCGATGCCAAGCCCTCCAGAGCGGGAGATGGCAGTGGCAAGCGACTCGGAACCGAAGCTCGAGAGCGTATCCGCAAAGCCGGACGAGTCGGGATCGTCGCTGGAACTGGTGTCGGTGTCGCCAGAACCAAAAGAGTGCTCCCGCATCGGCTTCAGCAGCTCCTGCAGCAGCATACCCTCGAACTGCTGCGCAGCATCGGCCAGCTTGCGATGCCTGGGATCGGTTGACGTGTTTGCGTTCGCAGACGATGCCGTGGCTGGAGCGGCAGCGGAGCTTGCCGGAGAAGTAAGTGCGAAGTTCATGACCTACTGCACCTCCAGCTGGGCTTCCAGCGCGCCGGCGGATTTCATCGCCTGCAGGATCGAGATCACGTCTCGCGCGGAGGCGCCGATGGTCTGAAGCGAACGCACCAGATCGTCGACCGTTGCGCCCTGCTTCAGCTCGATGCGGTTCACCGGCTTGTCCTGGGCCGCAACCTTGGTTTGCTGGATTGCCTCGGTGGTTCCAGTGGAACTGAAGGGAGAAGGCTGTGACACCTCGAACTGGCTGACAATGTTCACCGCCAGTCCGCCGTGCAGAATCGATACGGGCTGCAGCACGACGGAGCCGCCAATGACGACTGTTCCGGTACGCTCGTTAACCACCACCTTCGCGTGCGGATAGAACGGCACCTCGATCGCCTCAATGCGCGCCAGCAGGGCAGGGACATCCTCGCCATGCTGGATCGCGATCTCGACTGTGCTGCTGTCGACGACGTGCGCGGATGGCTTGCCGAGTTCTTTGTCAATGCCGCTGGCAACTGCCTCGGCCGACTTGAAGTCGTTCTCGGCGAGCAGGAGCGTGACGCGGTCCATGTTTTCGAGGGGCATGGGCACGCCCCGCTCCACCAGCGCGCCGAGTGGGACGCGCGCGGTAGTGGGATGGTTGAGCTGCCGCGTATTGCCGTTGACGGAGACGGAGTAGCCGCCGACCACCAGCGGTCCCTGCGCCTGCGCGTAGATCTTGCCATCCGCGCCGTAGAGCGGAGTCATCAGCAGCACGCCGCCTTCGAGCGAGGTGGCATCGCCGGCAGACGAGACGGTGACATCGATCGCTGCGCCGGGCCGCGAGAAAGGAGGAAGCGTCGCCGATACGAAAACCGCAGCCAGGTTCTGCACGCGGATTCCAGTGGCCGGCACGCTCACTCCCATGCGCAGCAGCATGGAGGCAAGCGTCTGGGTCGAGAAACCGGTCTGCTGACTGTCGCCAGTGCCATGCAGGCCGACCACGAGGCCGTAGCCGACAAGCTGGTTGTCGCGCACACCCTGCACAGACGCGATGTCCTTGATGCGGGCGTTGCGCGGTGGGTCTTCAGCGCGGAGCGCCACAGGTAGAGTCAGCGCAAGAATTGCAAGCAGCGTAATGCAGATGCGTGCAGTTCCCTTATCGGCGGTCCGCGTTGGATGTGTGGGTCGCATAGTGTGTTAGAAGATCAGCGCCTTTTCAATCAGGCGGACAAGAACGTTCTGGCGGTGCGTGGCATCGTTGACGATGCCTTTGCCGCGGACTTCGAGTTCCATCGACGAGATGGCAGTCGAAAGAACCTGATTCTGCTGCGAAATGTCTTCCGGCCTTACCAGGCCGCGAAGGACGATGGTCTGGGTCTGCTGCGAAAACTCCACCTGGCGAGCGGCTTCGATCACGAGCATACCGTTGGGCAGCACCTCAACCACCTGGCCGCCGAAGGTTGTCGAGAGGCTGGAGGTGGTTGCGCTCGTTCCCTGCGCATTCAGTCCGGAGGCCGAGTTCTGGTTGACAAGATTCTGCAGCGCATTTCCACCGTGCAACACGCCGATAAGGCTGGAGATGCTGGATCTGGCGTTGGAGGCGCGCGAACTTTTGACGGAGCCGTCTGTGGACGCGGCAAGCGACTCGGAAACCACGACCTGGATCAGGTCGTGCGGACGCATGGCGCGGTCGTCGGTGGACATGCGCGTAAATCGCCCGGAGTCCGACCAGATGGAACCGGACGTGGTCTGCACGGCCTTGTTGTCCTGCCGCACGCGAGTGAGGTAGGAGTCGAGCGATGCAGCGGCCGGATCGGATGGAGACAGCAGTCGCGCTATCGCAGATTTTGAGTTTGCCGGTTGGACAGGCGTTTGTGCAAAGTCCTTCGGTGCGAAGACCAATAGGATTGCCCCAAGGAGTGCAGCGTGCGACAGTGTTTGTTTCTGGTTCATTGGGCCATCTCCACGTTGGCGGCAGCGCGAACGATACCTGCGATGTGCTGGATTGCCAGACCGTTGTCTTCGGTCTGGTGAGTGATGCGGACGTTGATTTGCTCCCCAAGATGCGCGGACTGTTCGGCGATGCCCGCGATCTCGATGCGCGACGCTGCGTCCTGCGACCACAGGCGAACAGGCTCTCCGGCTCTAACGAGGATCGGCGCCGCGGCAGGAATGGTGGAGACAGCGGCGAGCGGAAGCGAGGTAGAGTTGCCGGCGAGCAGAGCGGAGTTGGCGATAGCGACAGAGCACGCGGGCCAAGCAGGATGCGCGCAGTCCTGACGCAGCTCCCACATCGTGCGCAGTTCCGCATCGTAGCGGCGCGAGAGAACGCGGTAGCCCGCGGGACAGGCACTCTGTGCGATTGCCCCGAGCGAAGAGAGAGCCACTGCTGTCGCAAGAGTAAAGATCTGTATTGGATTTAGCTTGGGCATCTGCTAGCGCACCATGTTGTTGATCTGCGAATACATGTCGTCGGCGACGTGGACTACCTTGGAGTTGCTCTCGTAGGCGCGCTGCGCAAGGATCATGTTCACGAACTCGGCGACCACGTCTACGTTGGAGTTTTCGAGATAGCCCTGCTGCAGTGTGCCCATGCCGCTCGAACCGCCGGGTGTATCCGTGATGGCATTGCCGGAGGATGAGGTGGGCTGAAGAATATTCCCACCCAGCGAGTTGAGACCTCCAGGGTTGGGAAACGTCGCAAGCTGGATGGTGCCGAGCTGGCTGGCATTCGTCTGACCCGGCAATGTAGCCGAGACCACGCCGTATTGCGAGATGGTGACGTTGGTGGCGTTGGACGGAATGGTGATTGCAGGTAACAACTGGTCGCCGTGCGAATCGACGACGACACCGGCGTTGTTCAGCGAAAAGTTACCATCGCGCGTGTAGCCAAGAGTGCCGTTGGGCAGTTGCACCTGGAAGAAACCGGAACCTTGAATAGCCAGGTCGAGCTGGTTGCCAGTCTGGTTGAAGTCACCCTGCGTCATGATGACTTCGCTGGCCGTGGACTTGGTGCCGAGGCCGATCTGTAAACCTGCAGATGTGGTCGACGTCGAGGCTGCGGAACCAGGCATCACCATATTCTGGTAGATCATGTCCTCAAACTGCATCTTGCGCGCGCGAAAGCCGGAGGTCGCGGAGTTGGCGAGGTTGTTGGCCACGGTGTCCAGGTTGGCCTGCTGCGCGCTCATGCCGCTGGCTGCTGTGTAGAGTGCTCGGATCATTGGGTGCTCCTTGATTCTGCTGTGCTGCGTTGCTGCTATTGCGAATGGGTGGCTAGTTCCTGCCCTGTTGCTAGACGCGGCCCAGATCTTCTGCTGCGGTCTTGTCGAAGTCGTTGTTGAAGACGCTGAGGGCCTTCTGCATCATCTCCGCCTGGCGCTGGATGAGGATGAGTTGCATGGTGCCGTGCACTGCGTCGATGTTTGCCCCTTCAAGCGCCCCTTGCTGAATGGTCGCGTCGGAGGCCGCAGGTTGCACGCCGGGGGGCGCGGAGTAACGATTGGTGCCCAGAGCGCTGAGGTCGGCGTCCGGCGGAAAGCTGAAGATCCCGATCTTGCCGGCGATAGCGCTGCCTTCCGGCGTCGTGACCGAGACAGAGCCATCGGGCGCGATGTTGATCGTGCCCGACGGAATGGTGATGGGCTGGCCAGACGCGTCCAGAACAGGCTCTCCCTGCTGCGTTTGCAATTGGCCTACGCTCGAGCGGGTGAAGCCACCGTCGCGGGTGTACTGTGTGCCTTGCAGCGTCTGGATCGCGAAGAAGCCCTGACCGTTGAGCGCAAGGTCGAGCGGATTGCCGGTGGTGTTGATGGTCCCCTGCGCATTGTCGATCAGGTTGCCGCCGAGAATGCCGAAGTCATTGATTGCGTCGCCGACCTGCGAGGCAGGCGTAGAGCCGTCGATACCAGCGAGCACACCGCGGAAGTAGTCGCGCTGGGCGCGAAACCCAACAGTGCCGGTGTTGGCAAGATTGTTGGCCGCGGTGTCTAGCGCCTGTGTGCGCGAGAGCAGACCGGTGTATGCGGCCTAGAGACCACTGTCCATGCCGTTGAGAGAGGCACGTCGCTGGCCAAAGGGAGCGCAGCGCAGGTTAAAGCAGATTTAGGCGGGTTGCTTGTCGCCCACTGTGTAGATGCGGTCAAGCATGTCCTCGCGCGAAGGCGGGATGGTGCCATTTGGGCCGCGCAGGCTCGCATCTTCCAGCCACAGGCGCAGCCAGAAGAATTGATGAATGCAGACCAGGCGAGATGCCCGGGGCTGCATTCCCGCGAGATCGGAAGCGATGCGGCGCGCCAGGGTCTCGCGGTCCGGGAGTCGCTCCAGCGAGCAGCGGACTGGTTCGCAGCGGAGAATCGCCCCGCGCGCGGACTTCCAGTCGGCATGGCTGAGCAGTCCGCTTTCAACGCTGAGTCCAGCAATGCGTTCGACCGCCAGCGCGGCAGCGGGGTTGGGGCTGCCTGAAAATGCCAGCCGCAGAGAGCCGCGGCGAGAGATGCGCAGCGGCACGAGGTCGGTGCGCTCGACAATCTCGCGCGGGACAGTTAGGGCCATCTCCTGCGGCCTGAAGTTGCGCAGCGACAAGACGGCGCATCGCCATTGCAGGGCAAGGCCGTTGAGAACGCGCTCTTCGGCCACGCCGCACTCCTCCGTAAGCCAGCGGCCGATAAGACCCGCGCCAGCCCTGCGCTGCATGGTCAATGCGTGCTGCAGCTGCGGCTGCGTGATCCAACCGCGACTCAGAAGAATGAGACCCAGCGGGATGCGATGCGCGCGCTCCGCGTTCGAGGCCGGAGCTGCGGGAGATTCGCGTCGGATAGCAGCATCGACAAGCGTGCGCAGACAGCGCGTGCTGCATGCCCAGCGATCTTCAAACATGGGCCGATCGCGGTCTTTGAGCAGGTCAAGCCAGCCGCGACGGCAGGAGGGGTTCGCACAGCGAGGTCGCGCCGCCCGCACAGGCTGAACGACTCCGGCGGGGGAATTCGCAGCGACAGTGCGCAGGTGCTTACGCCAGGCGTGTGGATCGGAGAAGGCGGGCATGTGGCTGCTTTCTGCTCGCTAGGAAATCGAGCGGATGCTTTCGAGGCGCAGTTGCGGCTCTGCGACCTCAGTGACTAGCAGCGCGAAGTTTCCCTCGACGATAACGACCTCGCCGCGTGCAATGATCTTGTCGCCGACGACGAGATCGACGGGCTCACCCACCTGGCGATCGAGCTCAAGGACATCGCCGGCGCCAAGTTCAAGAATCTCTTTTAACGGAAGTTCCCGCGAGCCGAAGCAGAGCGTGGCGTCCAGCTTAATGTCAAGCAGCAGATCGCGAGCGGATTGCGGCGGTGCGGTGACGGCTGCGGTCTTCTCTTGGGTCGATTCGTCCATCGTTGGCTCCTGCGGATGTATCTCTTCGTGGACCGGTGCTAATGAGATTCGTGCGGTGTCACGGTGAGGGATTTAAGTTGTGCTCCCCGATGCTCACCCAGGCGGACGGGCATTGCTTCGAAGAGCGGCCTGCCCGCGACGCGAAGCTCCGCGGTGGACTGGCGAGGCAACGGGAGCGGCAGGACTGATTCGGGCGCCAGGTCAGCGAGCGCGCGTGCATTCAGACGCATGGGCGGAAACTGAAGTGAAGAAGGGAACACGGCGCTGCCGAGCAGTCGCTGGAGATGTGCGCGGGAATCCGCGGAGCGACGGCGTGGCCGTTCGGTGTTCGCGCGGCGGAGAAGCGTATTGAGAATGACCGAAGGCAGGCAGAGGTTGATAGAACCCTGCACCGACTCCATGCGCACCTCGAAGCTGACGCAGAGGACCTTTTCTGAGGTGGACATCAGATGAGCGATCTGCGTGTCACGCTCGCGTTTGTCCAATGCGAAGCTGAGGCCGACCGACCGCCAGGCTGCCGTCAGCTCGCGCACCAGGATGGCAGCCACGGAAAGAAGGATGGAGTCTTCGATCTCGGTAGGCTCGCGCAGTGTCCCTGGACGTCCAATGCCTCCGAGGAGCAGGTCAACGATGGCGGGTGCAAGTGCGAGGTCGAGCTGAAGCGCCGCGATGGCGTCAAGCGGCTCGAGCGTTGCGGAGCAGAGGTAGGCCGGCTCCTGAAGCAGTGAGGTGAGGCCGGACCAGGTCATCTGCTCGGCGGAGACCAGCGCTACATCGAAGCGGGAGCGCAGCCACGCGCCGAGGTTGTGCGTGAGGTTGCGAGCAAACAGATCGTTGACGGCGCTGACGGCCTGCAGTTGGTCGCGAGTGATCTGGCCGGAGCCGCCGAAGTTGTAGCGCTCGGGGGGAGCGGGTGTCGAGAGCAATGAGTCGGCAGGCGCGTGAGATTGCGATGCGCCGTCGGCGCGAGCCGCCGCGAACATTGAGTCGATTTCGGACTGGTCAAGGACTTTATCCATTGCTGCTTCACTTGCCTCTGCTCGTTGGTTGGTTCGCTGCTTTTATCCGATCGTGCCGATACTGCGGATCTGAACGGACGGCGGAATCTCCGCCGGCGAGAGTACGGTAATTCCCGGCAGGAACGGCTCCAGCCAGCGGCGCAGGTGATAGCGCGCCGGACTCGATATCAGAAGCACGGGTAGGGCCGTCGCGGGCGCACCGGAGGTTAAGCGCTTCACAGAATCGACGATGCGGCGCAGAAAGGCTCCGGGTGCAGGTCTATTGCCGTCACCCAGCAGACGCGCAGCGCTCTCTGGATCGAAGGTCGCCGCCACCTCCTGCTCAAGACCATTGGCCAGTGCAAGGACGCGGAGACCTCCATCGGCGTCCAGCAGCGGCCGGACCAGCGCGCGGCCAAGCGCCTGGCGGGCCGACTCGACCAGATGGACGGTGGACTTGGAATGCTGGGCCGCTTCGACCAGCACCTCGAGCACCGTGCCGAGGTCGCGGATGGAGACCTGCTCGCGCAGAAGCTGCTGCAGGACCTTCTGCACCTCGCCCAGCGTGAGGAGCTTGGGTACCAGCTCTTCTACCAGCTTGGGGTGCGACTCGTTCATGGTGTCGAGCAGACGCTTGACCTCTTGGCGGCTCAGCAGCTCCTGCGCGTTCTTGCGGATCAGCTCGCCGATATGTGTTGCGATGACGGTGGTCTGGTCAACCACGGAGTAGCCGGCAGCGAGTGCCTGGTCTTCCAGGCCCGGCGCGATCCAGCGTGCAGCAACGTGGAACGCAGGCTCCTGCGTCACTGTCCCGGGGATGGCGCGGGCCTTGGGATCGCCGTTGACGGCGAGCAGGCAGTTGGATTCCGTATGCCAGCGTCCAATCTCGATGCCGCGCAGGGAGACCACGTACTCGCGCGGCTTGAGGCGAAGGTTGTCGGTGATGTGTACGGGCGGAACGATAAAGCCGAGTTCGGTGGCGAGATGGCGACGAAGGCCGCGAACTCGGTTCAGCATCTGTCCGCCTTGCTTTTCGTCGACCAGCGGGATCAGTTGGAAGCCGATCTCCAGCGTCAGTTCATCGACCTTGAGGAGCGCGGCGAGCGAATCGGTAGGAGCTTCGGCGGCGGTATCGCTTCCCTTCTTTCCAGGCGCAAGGATGTCGGCGGCATTGGAGACATCTTCCGGGAGCCTGCTTGCGAAGACGCCAACGGCGACGGCCATCAGCAGGAAAGCGACGGTCGGCATTCCGGGCACCAATGCCAATGCGCCAAGCACGGCGCATGCGATCCAGAGCGTGTTCCGCCGAGAGAAGAGTTGAGATCTAAGCTCGTCGTCAAGCTGGCCCGCGGACGATGCGCGTGTGAGCACCAGGCCGCCTGCGATGGTGACCAGCAGACTGGGGATCATGGTGACCAGGCCGTCGCCGACGGTGAGGATGGTATACGTCTTGGCGGCGGTGAGCACGTCCACGCCCTGCTGGAAGACGCCGATGGCGAGACCGGCGACGATGTTGATGACTGTAAGCAGAACTGTGGCCAGCGAGTCGCGCTGGTTGAACTTGGCCGCGCCATCCATGGCGCCATAGAACTCGGCCTCGCGCGCGATGGCCTCGCGCCGCTGGCGCGCGCCGTGCTCGTCGATGAGGCCGGCATTCATGTCGGCGTCGATCGCCATCTGTTTGCCAGGCAGAGCGTCGAGGGTAAAGCGTGCCGTGACCTCGGCTGTGCGAACAGCGCCGTGCGATACGACGAGGAACTGAATGGCAATGAGCGCGCTGAAGAGGACGAAGCCGACGACGTAGTTTCCGCCGACAACGAATTGCCCGAACGCCTGGATCATGCTGCCGGCGGCATGCGTACCCTCATGGCCGTGCAACAGAATGCGCCGGCTGGATGCGATGTTCAGCGAGAGACGAAATAGGGTCAGCAGCAAAAGCAGGGTGGGGAATACGCTGAAGTCGACCGCGCGGCGGACCTGAATCGCCGTAAGGAATACGATGACTGACACAGTGATCGACGCGACGAGGAGAATGTCCAGAACGAAGCTGGGCACGGGCACCAGCATCACAAAGACCATGCTGATGGCTGCGACCGGCAGCAGCAGCGTGCGTTTGGAGCCGGACAGTATCGAGGTGGATCGGGGGTTCATGAACGGGCTCCGGCGGTGGCGTAATGGGACGGGACAATGGAGTTGGTTCGGCGCGTCTCTTCCGCGGCCTTGCGATCACGGGCGGCCTTCTCCACCTGCTGGCGATAGAGCCACGCCAGAATGCCGGCCACGGCGGCATAGAGGTCATAAGGAATGGAGTGGCCCTCTTCGACCAGCTTGTAAAGCGAGCGGGCCAGTGGAGGGTTCTCAACGATGGGGATGCCCGCTAGGCGAGCCTCTTCGCGTATCTTCAGCGCGTGCAGATTGCGGCCCTTGGCAAGGACGGTGGGCGCAAGCATGGTCTCAAAGCTGAACTCAAGCGCGACGGCGTAATGCGTAGGGTTGGTGATAATGACGCTGGCGCGAGAGACATCCGCCATCGCCTTGCGGCGGCGCATCGCGTTCTGGATGCGGCGAATGCGTCCCTTGACCTGCGGATTGCCCATGGTCTCCTTGATCTCATCGCGCATCTCCTGCTTGGTCATACGAAGGCGCTTGTTCCACGCTGCACGCTCGACGGCATAGTCGATGCCCGACCAGGCGACCATGATCCACCCAGCTTTGAGCGCCAGACTGTAGCAGGCGCCAAGCGTGAGTGGCAGACGCGCAAGGCTCATCACCGGCATGGGGAGAATGAGTTGCTTGATTGCAGCAACCCCCAGACCGATGACAACCGCGGCAGGCAGCAGCGACTTTACCAGGCGCGTTGCCGAACGCAGGCTGAAGAGATTGCCGATGTTGGTGACGGGGTTGAGGCGGTCGAACTTGAAGGCGAGTACATCGCCACGAAACTGAACACCGCCGGATTGTCCAACCCCGGAGAGCAGCGCCGCGGAGAAGCTTGCGGCCAGCACCAGAGCAACAGGCGTGAGTGCAGGTGCGGCAATCCTGAGCAGCGAGTGGTCCAGAGCGGCGGCCTGTAGGTCGGTCGTTCCCAGCACAAGCGTGCGCGAGTAGATGGCAGCCCAGGCGGACACAAACTGCTTTGCGGCGATACCGAGGACAAGTATGCCTGCCAGCATGGCGGCGGAGCTGAGCAGCTCACGGCTGCGGACGATGTCCCCCTTCTGGCGCGCCTTCTGTTTGCGTTGTTCGGTTGCCTGCTCGGTGCGCTGATCGCTCATGAAGCCACCAGCTTTGCAGCGTGGTCCAGCAGCGAGGTGAAATGGCGCTCAATCCAGGCGGGCCACACAGCCAGCGAGCCGATGAGCACGCCATAGGATACGAGCGTCTTGAGCGGGATGCCGACAACCATCGCGGGAAGCTGCGGCGAAAGACGGCCCACGAGTGCAATGACGATTTCAACCGTCATGGCGGCTGCGATGACGGGAGCGGCTAGCTGCAGTCCGGCGAGCAGAATGCCGCCTGCCATGTCCGCAAGTGCCGCGCAGGTGGTGGCCTTCATCACCGCCTGGCCGACGGGCACCACGGCGAAGCTGCGCATCACTGCGGCGAGCAACGAACGATCGAGGCCTGCGCCAATGATGACGAGCAGGCCCATCCAGTTGAGAAGCTGCCCGAGTACCGGCGTCTGGATGTTGCTGTTGGGATCGAGAAGGTTGACGAGCGAGAAGCTGAACTCCATGCCCATCAGCTGGCCGGCAAAGAGCAGCGCTTCTGTGAGCATGGTGAGCGCAAAGCCGAATGTCAGGCCGACGGCAAGTTCCCCGAGGAGCGCAGGCATCGTGAGCTCCGCATGCGACTGCGGCAGGACACCCACGGCAGGCGCGAGCAAAGCCGTGATGGCGATGACGAATCCCGCTTTGATACGTGGCGCGATGGCTGCTGAGGAGAAGAGCGGTGCAAACACCATCAATCCGCTGATGCGCACCAGCACAAGCACTCCTGCAGTGAGCACATGTGGCCAGTCGGTAATCTGCGCAACGGTTGGCGGCATGACGGTCCGAAGTCTATCCGAGGTAGAGGTGGAAGTTCGACCAGAGATGAACGGTGTACGCGACAAGGCGGGCGATCATCCAGGGCATTGTGACAAACGTGACTGCGAAGACTATGACCAGTCGCGGAACCACGGTGAGGGTCTGCTCCTGAACGCTGGTGAGAGTTTGGAGCAGGCTGAGGATGACGCTGACCAGGCAAGCGGCGATCAGCAAGGGCGCACTGAGAATGGCTGCTTGAAGAAGCAGGTTGCGGGCAAGCTGGGCGGCCATGTCGGGACTCATCGTGATCCTTTCTGCGGAGTTGCGGAGTGCCTCTCTGCGGTTGCTAAAAGCTTCTGAGCAGCGAGCCCACTAAGAGGTGCCAGCCATCGACCATGACGAAAAGCAGTATCTTCAGCGGCGTGGAGATGACCACCGGCGGTAGCTGCATCATGCCGACCGATGTCGTGATGCTGGCGACGGCAAGATCGATGAGGAGGAATGGAAGAAAAAGGACGGCGCCGATCTGGAAGCCCGCCTTGAGTTCGCTGAGCATGTACGCCGGGATCACAACCTGCATGGGCAGGTCTTGCGCACGCACGGGGCGCGACGTAACGCCGGCGGATGCAAAGAGAGCAAGGTCCTTCTGACGCGCATAACGAAGCATGTATGTCTTGACCGGTGCAGCGCCGAGATCGAGCGCCTGTTCGCCGGTGATGGCGCCGGCGCGATAGGGCGCAAGCGCCTGCTGATCGACCTGCAGCAGCACAGGCTGCATCAGGAACCAGGTCATCATCAGGCCGAGGCCCATCAATATCTGGTTTGAGGGCGCGGTCTGCGTGCCCAACGCCTGACGCAGAAAATGAAAGACGACCAGCAGGCGCACCATGGGCGTCATGGCGAGCAGGATGGCAGGCAGCAGCGTGAGCAGCGTAAGGCCGATGACGATGGACCACGGCACGCTCTGGCTGGAGTTCAACTGCGCAGCGATCGTGTCCAGCGGCGCGGCGGGAGCGGATGATGTCGTGGAGACAACTTTATGCGCGGCGGACTTCGCAACAGACCGCTGCGGCACAGTGGCCCGCGATGTCTGCGCGAAGGTGCAAGGTGTCAGCAGAAGCAGCAAGACGCCGAGTGCAGCACGGCGGAGATGTGCGGCAAAGATCACTGGAGGACGCTCCTGTCTAATGGATCCGAGGTGCATAGCTCCGTAGGCATCGCGTATCCCACAGCTGCCGGTGTGGCAGGCGCGATCGGTGTGATGGCGGAGACACCATCACTCCCCGCGCCGACAAGGAAGTGGTTGCCGTCGCAACAGATGAGAATCAGCTGGCGCTTGCCGCCCAACGGCAGAGTTTCAACCAGTTGCAGACGGCGCGCTGCGCGAGGCTTGCGCAGGCTGCCCAGCCCGCGAGTGACGATAGCGCGGAGAGCGGTGAAGAGCGGCGCGTCGAACATCGGTGGACGTTGGGAAGCTTTTTGGGATGCGTTCATAGCGGACCGGTACAGCAAAATGGTTGGGGATCTGATGTGGACTACCCGAGATGGGTGAGGCGCAGGGCGATACTGCCGTTTTGGACATCGAACTCACCCCAGGCAAGCTGGACCGAACCCAGGCTGAGCGGCACATCATCGCTGATGTTCCAGGATGTGCCGATGATCTGGCCGGCCTGGAGCGCAAGCAGGTCGCGCACGCGAAGCTGATGGAGCGGGACACCAACGGTAAGCAGCGTAGGAAAAGACGAGATGGTGGCCCATGCAGGATGCGTCTCCATCGCAGGCACATCGCTGGCATCCAGCGTATTTGTCGTCACTGGTCGTCCAGCGGTATTTCCCTTCCCAGTTGCTTGTGGCCCGGACACGTTTTGAGTTGCGGATGTCATCTGAGTAGTGGAGATGCACGGGTGGTACCAAAGTTTTGACCAGGCAGATTAGGGCGCGCTAAAGCGTCGGGTTAAGCGGGAATAGCCGGAGCGAAACCCGCCCCGGCTGCTTCTCTGCCTAACCTGGAACCCTCAACGTATGAGTCGGTTAGCGGATCATGTTAATGGTTTCTTGCGTGACCGTGTCGAAGGTGGTGACGGTCTTCGAGTTCGCCTCAAAGGCTCGCTGGGCAACGATCAGATTGGCGAACTCCGTCGAGATGTCGACGTTGGACTGCTCCAGCATGTCGTCCTCAATGGATCCGCGACCGCCGGCTCCCGGAGCGCCGATGCTCGCGGCGCCTGAAGCAGCGGTGGTCTGGTAGAGGTTCCCGCCTTCGACGGTAAGGCCCTGTACGTTCGTGACCGACGCTACGGCAATCTGTCCGACGATCTGCGTCTGTCCGTTGGAAAATGCTGCGGAGATGACGCCCTTGGCATCGACCGAGAAGCTGTTGTAGGAGCCGCTGGCGAAGCCGTCCTGTGTGCTGGCTGTCGCCGTGGACGTGCCCACGGTCTGCCCAATCTGCGGCGCGCCGGATGAGTTGTAGAGGTTCCAATTGAAGTTGAGATCGGATGCGCCGTCGGAGAGGCTTGGAAACTTGATGCCCGAGACGTTCGCAGAAGGTGTCAGCAATCCGCCGGAGGAGCTAAAGGTCAGCGTGCCGGTGTTGTTCACCGGTGTGCCGGTCGCGTCGCCGGTCGGGAGCGAGATAGAGTAGCCCCAGGTATTGTCCGCCGTCTTGGTAAAGCTGACCGTAGAGGCGTGGCTGGTGCCAAGCGAGTCATACACCGTGATGGTGGATGAGAATGTGCCACCGATGGCGGTTGCGGCATCGAGGTTCGCGGTGATGCCGAAGTTCTGTGTCGCCTGCGCGGCCTGCGTTGCGCCAACCGGGATCTGCAGATTGCTGAGCGGCGTGTTGGTGTTGACGGCCCCATTGGCTGCGGCATAGCCCATCACGCCGTCTCCCGTGGTGGTAATCAGGTTGCCGCTCTGGTCGAGCTGGAAGTTGCCGGCACGCGTCAGCTCCTGGATGCCGCCATGGTCGACGACGAAGAAGCCGCTGCCATTCAGCGCCATGTCGGTGGATTTGCTTGTGGTTGCAAGCGAACCTTGGCTGAAGTTGGTGTCGGTGCCGGAGACCTGCGTGCCAAGCCCGACCTGCAGCGCGTTGCCGGAGCCGCTGTTGCCAATGTTCTGGTAGAAAAGCGAGGAGAAGCTGGTGGTCTGATTTTTAAACGCAGTGGTGTTGAGGTTGGCGAGGTTGTTGCCAATGGTGTTGAGCGAGACGGAATTGGCGTCAAGCCCTGTGAGTGCAACGGAGAAAGATGGCATGGCGAGAGTCCTTTAGGAATAAATTTGGCGATGCGACGGCGATTTTCGAATATTAAGTGCCGCTGACCGGCGTGCTGGAGGTTCCGGTGGCGGTATCCAGCGCTGTGACGCCCTGGTTGATGCCGATGAGCTGCTGGAGGCTGTTCACGTTGACCATCTGCGAGATGTAGGCGTTCGGATCGGTGGGTTGGGTCGGGTCCTGGTTCTTCATCTCGGCCACCAGAAGAGTGAGAAAGTCGTTCGCGGTGATGGTCGTGCTTGCCGATGTCGCGGTCGGCGCGCTCGAACTGGCGGCGTCTGTCTTTTGCGACGAGGCCGTACGCGGACGCGCAAGCGTGGTTGCGACGTTCGCTGCGGAGTCGCTGAGTTGCTGCGTATTGATGGGGAGAGAGATGGATGACATTGAGTTGCCCTTTCCTGAGTTGAATTCCGTTTAACGCTAGGCGCAGATGCTGAGCCAGCCTCCGGTGCTTGTTGCTGCTTGTGTCCAGATGGGAGCGAGAGATGACATGCGCCAGCCAGTGGCTGCAGCGCCGCCGCTACCCGGTCGACTATCATCGGGCCGCTGATCGCCGCTGCTGGCTTCAGTACCGCCTCGCGGGCTCTCCGGTGTATCTTGCTCGCGTTGCGACCCGGAGCCGTTGCCGCTATTGACCAGGGACTCCTGTCCTGCGCTTGCGAACGTCCTGGCGGATGCTGCATGCAGATCCAGGCTCGCGATGTTGATCCCCTCCGACTGTAAATATCCAGCGATCTCGGGCAGAGCTGCGTGGAGGGCCTGGATCGCCGGCGCTTTGACGGTCAGCGAGGTGGCGATCTCACCTGCGGCCGTCATTTCGGCGCGCACTTTGAGCCAGCCGTGTGTGCCATCAAAGATGCCAACCTCAAGGCGCGATGGGCCGGAGGCGATCGCCGGATTTAGACTGAGTCCGCCAGTAAAGGCCGAATTGCCCGAAGAGATCTGCGCATGTGTTCCGTTAGCGCCCGCGGCGAAGGTCCGAGTTACATCGGCTGTATGAAGGAGCTGCGTAAGCTGTGCGCCCTGTATGGTTTGGGTGACTGGCGATTCAGCAACGGAGGAGAGCGGATGCGCCCCCGCTAGCGGCGCGGCCTGTAGCGGCATCTCCAAAGCACGCCCGGAAGATTCAGGTGCAGGTGGATGCTGCGAAGCGTCTGAGGAAGAGGCAGCAGTGGAAGGCAGGTTTGGCGGATGCGTTTCCGAAATGTCCAGCTTGGCCACCGGCTTCGCCGACGATTGCACGGCGGCAGTCGAAGCCGTGACGATGCGGGAAGAGTTTGTATCCGCGCCCGCCGCGGACTGCGCCTGCGCCTGAGACGTGCCCTTGAACTCGCCGCCGTGACTGCCGGAGGCCGCTGAATCCTGCAAAGGCCCTGAGAAGGACGCAGCGGGATTGGATGAATCGCCAATGTTGCTGGCCCCCGCTATTGTGCCGGACGGCGCGAGAGCACCCGGAGAAGCCGCAGGAAAGTCAGATTGGCCAGTGGACCCGCGCGTAGCGTGCGCTTTACGCCGACTTGCTTCGCGATTATTTTGGCCGCCTTGAAGTGCCTTGGACGCCGGAGCAGGCGATACCTCAGCGGGTAAGGCCGTCGTGTTCCCAAGAGGCAGTCCGATCCCCTCGTGGATGGACAACTTCGATATGCTTGCGGCTGGCTCTGAATCTGCAGCTTGCGTTGCAGGCTCCTGTCCCGGCACGGATGCCGCGCCGGGGCTAGCTTGCGGTGTCAGGGCGTCTACGCCAACTGTCGATGAATTCGTGCCCTCCCGCAAAGAAGCAGGTATCCGGCTTTGCGGCAGGCCTTTGCCGGATGGGCTGGCCTTGGAGGATGCTCCGCTTGCCGGGAAGTACGATTGCCAACTCAACTTGAACGTTGCGTTTGGATCACCAGGGGCAACCGGCGAGACGGCAGCCGGAAGCGGCCCTGTAACTGATGAAGCAGTTGCGCGAATGTCTGAGGAAGTGTGCATGGCCCGTTGTGTCTGCCCAGGGAAGTGCATGCCGTGGGCCAAAGAAGCCGCATGAAAATGAGAGAAGCATTAGCCTGCTTTCACAAACGTGAAAAGCAAATTAGAGAGTCGCGGCGATGCGCGTCGGACTGGTCATTCTCTGGGGCGGCGAACTCGTCTTGCCAGGAACCAGTCATCCGCAGCAGCCTGCGCACGACGGTCATCTGCGACCTGTTGCTCAGATTGAATGTCCTTGATGAGTTGTCTCACCTGCTCATGCTCGCGGCGGCGTTCGATAAAGTCTGCCGTAGCAGGCCCGACGGCCGCTTGGCGCTCCTGACGCACTGGAGCAAGCCGGGCCCGATTCCAACCTGCAACTTCGATCTGTGCCTCTGTAAACAGCCACTCGTGGAGGTTGCCCTGACGCAGAGCTGTTGCTGACGCTTCACCCGCGGCCTGCATGGTCTGCCGTTGCACATCAAGTGCAGAATCGACCTCCGCGACCGATGCAAGCACGGACCGGAGGCGTCGGCGCTCTTGTTCTTCGCCGATCCTGCGGATGGCAAGCAGCCGCCGCAGCCGCTTTTCGCGAGGGATCATTCGCCGAGTCCGAGATCCCGAAGCCGCGTGAGTGTCTCTGAAAGCTTCGCGTCTTCGGACGCGTCCTGCGCAAGAAACCCGCGTAGCGCGCCTCGGGCGGCGAGGGCCTGGTCGAGCTCGGGGTCCGACCCCGCCTTATACGCGCCGATGCGCACCAGGTCTTCCGATCGGGCGTAGGCTGCCAGCAGACGGCGAATGTACGCCGCTCGCCTGCGGTGCTCCGGCGACGTGACCGCAGGCATCAGCCGGCTGATGGAATCGAGGATGTCGATTGGCGGATACCAGCCTTCACTGGCCATCGCGCGGGACAAAACGATATGTCCATCGAGAAAAGAGCGGGTAGCATCGACGATCGGGTCCTGCTGGTCGTCGCCTTCCATCAATACCGTGTAGAAGGCAGTGATACTGCCGTTGGAAAAGTTGCCCGCACGCTCCACCAGCCGGGCCAGCCGTGAAAAGACGGACGGGGTATAGCCTTTGCTGGCCGGCGGTTCTCCGGCCGCGAGGCCAACCTCGCGGGCCGCCATCGCATATCTTGTGAGCGAATCGAGCACAAGGAGAACGTGCTTACCCTGCGCTGCAAAATACTCCGCGACGGAGGTTGCAGCCAGCGCGGCACGCATGCGCTGTAACGGAGATTCATCCGAGGTGGAGACGAGGACCACCGAGCGCTGTCGGCCTTCCGGGCCAAGGGCGTCGTCGAGAAACTCCCGTACCTCGCGGCCGCGCTCGCCGATCAGCCCGACCACCGTAAGATCGGCCGTTGTATTGCGAGTCATCATGCCGATCAAAGTGCTCTTGCCTACGCCGGAACCGCCGAAGATGCCGACACGCTGGCCACGGCCAACCGTCAGCATTGCATCCAGCGCCCGCACGCCGGTGCAGAGCGCCTCACGGATCGGCTCACGGTCCATGGCGCGAGGCATTACGCCGTCCAGCGGACGAGTGGCTGTCATACGAAGAGCGGGAAGATCGTCGATCGGCATGCCCCTCGCATTGAAGACTCTGCCAATCATCTGCTCCCCCAGTGCGAGCTGCGGGACGCAGCCAAGCGCCGCGAGCGAATCGCCGTAGCGGATGCCGCCTGTTGAATTGAGAGGCATCGCAATCACATTCGGCCCGTGGAACCCGATAACCTCAGCCTGATGACGCATACCGGCGGAATCGATGATCTCGCAACATTCCCCGACGGAGCACGGCGGCCCCTCCGACTCGATCGTCTGTTCGTTTGCGTGCACCACACGCCCGTGCCACTTCCACGAGGGCCGCATGGCCAGCCGGTCAAGATAGGGTGTGAGAGCAGGAGATAGCATCAGGAAACCGGCTTGCGGTTAATGAGGTCGAAGAAGCCACGCTCGATCTCTTCGAGTTGGGCGGCAACACCCAGTTCCACCGTGCCCATGCGCGTTTCGAGCTGGCAGTCTCCAGCTCCCAGCGACGCATCGCCCATGATCTTGGGGCGGTCCGCGGTGTCGATCGATTCAAATATCTTCTGCCAGGCTGCGAGCTGGTCCGTGGAGACCCTCAGCATGACGCCCGTGCGGTCGGCAAGTTTGTCCAGCGCAACATGGACAATACCCGAGAGCAGCAGTGGATCCAGTTGTACCTCGCGATGGAGGACCCGCGCCGCAATCGCAAGCGAGAGCCTGACCACCTCCTGCTCTACGGCCGCGAAGTAGCGGTCCCGCGTATCGCGAAAGTCATTCAGCGCCGCGGTTATCTTCGCGCGTTCCTGCGCGATTGCCGCGGTTGTAGCTGCTTCAACCTCCTTGCGGACGGCCCATTCCCCTTCACGGCGGCCCTCCTCAAATGCCTGCCGCATCGCGGCGTCCGTAGCAGCTTGTAACGCGGCTTCGCCAATTCCATGACCTGGGCCTGGATCGCGTCGCTTTCCAAAGTCTCTACCGGCGATGGAACGAAACTCATACGGCGATGCGGGCCACGTCTCGCCGTTCAGCGCCGATGCGCCTGGGATAACCGGCGGCAGATCAATCTCTGTTAGCGACGCCTCAGTCAGCAATCTCTTCCTCCAATTCAACTCTCAGCGTGACACGCCCTTCAGCCTCCAGCGAACTGGCGAGCGCGAGCAATTCCTGCTGCGCGGTCGTGATTTCTTTGGCGCGAAGCGGCCCCATGGATTCCATGTCGTCCTTCAGCATCTCTACAGCACGGGTGCTCATGGCCTTGAAGAGATGCGCGCGCAGATCTTCGTTGGCATTGCGCAGCGCACGGGCAAGCACTTGCTTGTCGGCAGCAGCAACGATCTCGCGAATGCTGGCCTCGGGTACGGTAAGCAGATCGTCGAACGTAAACATCTGGTTGCGAATGCCGATGGCCAGCTTCGGCTCCTGCCGCTCGATCTCATCGAGGATCGACTTGCTTGCCGGCGTGTCGATACGATTGAGCAGGTCTGCAACCGCTTTAAAGCCCGCACATGATTTGCGGCCTGTGGGGCCAACGGATTCCATGCGCTTGTGCAGCATCGTGCTGACCTTCTCCGCCATCTCCGGGGAGAACTGGCGCATCTCCGCCATGCGCCGCACCGTCTCCACCCGAAGCGTCGGCTCCAGATGCATCAGGAGGGCAGACCCCTTCTTGCTGTCCAGGTGCGCGATCACCAGAGCGACCGTCTGAGGATGTTCATTTTCGAGGAAGCGGCCCAGTTGTTGCGGCTCCATTCTCTGCAGCAGGGAGAGGTCCGCGTGGGTGCGGTCTCGAAGACTATTCACCTCCAGCAGCGTTTGCGCGGCGTGGTCGGTCCCATAGGCCTGGACAAGAAGGCGGTTGGCGAACTCCGTGCCGCCGCGCAGTGTGTATTGGTCGGCTGAAACCTGGGCCGAGAAATCGGCGAGGACATGGGCCAGGTCATGCCCGGACACCTCGCCCAGTTGCGCTATCTCCATGATGACTAGCCGGGCATCGACGTCGGAGAGCGCCTGGAAGATGTCTTTTGCGGCCTGTTCGCCGAGAGCGACCATCAGGATGGCCGCCTTGCGCAGCCCGGTCATGCCTGCCGGCGCAGACATGCTGAAGCTCGCGGTGTCATGAGGCTGGGACGAGAGTGCAGGCGAGGTAACCATCAGCTGTGCTCCCCGGCACGCGCGTTGATCCAGGATTCGACCACGCGCGCGCTCTGTGCAGGTTCGTTGCGGACCTGTTCGGCAATCTGCCTATACATGGCTTGTGTGTCAGCATGCGGCAGTCCTGAGGGAAGCGCTCCAAAGGCGGCCAAAGGCGGGGTAAAGTGTGCCGTGGCGGCTTGCTCTGCGGTGGAAGCGCTCAGCGATGCGGCGGGAGTCTGTTTGAGCGCCGCAGTCATCTGCCCCGCGACCGGCTTCAATACGGCGAAGACAACAAGCAGCGCGATACACGAGAAGCTGAGTGTCTTCAGAAGCCCAGGCTGGGCGTGCAGCAGGTTATCGGTCTCATCCATCGCCTTGCTCATCGCAGTCGGCGCTGCCTCCGGCTGATTGGAGGAGAAGGAGATGTTCTGCACGGTAATCTCGTCACCGCGCGTCGCGTCAAAGCCGATTGCGGCGCGCCCCAGCTGCTGGAGACGCTGCATCTCGTCCGCGGTGCGCGGCTTCCATGCCGTGTGTGCCTGCTTGCCTGTGCCTTCCGTAGTCACGCGGTCGTTGACCACGATGGCCGCTGTAACGCGACGGATTCGGCCCGGACCTTCTTCCAAATGAGTGAGGTGGTGTGTAACAGCATAGGTGCCATT